>USFO01000151.1 GCA_900553955.1 uncultured Oscillospiraceae bacterium | reverse complement strand
GAAGGCGTGGGCGCAGCCGCGATATAACTTTTCGCGGAGCGAAAAATATAACTTACGCCGAAGGCGTGGGCGCAGCCGCGATATAACTTTTCGCGGAGCGAAAAATATAACTTACGCCGAAGGCGTGGGCGCAGCCGCGATATAACTTTTCGCGGAGCGAAAAATATAACTTATCAGGAAAGGATGTGACCTGCGTTGCAAAAATTCTTCAAAAGCTGGGGTTTTAAGGTTCTATGCGGACTTGCGGTGCTTGCTATCGCGGTGATGGTTCGCGCGGCAGCGGTGGGCGACGCGGACGTGTTCCTTTCTCAGACATTTTCTGTTATTTCTCAGCCCTTCCTTAAACTGAGCAGCTCTGTGAGCAATTCCGTGAACGGCTTTTTGGACAGGTTCGTTCGCACCGAAGAAGTTTTTCTTCAAAACGAGGAGCTGCGCAAGCAGCTTCAAGAGGCGAACGACAAGCTTGTTGAGTACGAAAGCATCAAGCGCGAGAACGAGCAGTTCCGCGAATTTTTACAGCTTAAGGAAAACAATCCGGACTACGATTTTGAAACCGCGACGGTAATCGGCCGTGACTCCACCAGCCGCTTCGGCTCGTTCACCATAGACAAGGGCAGCGTTGACGGCGTGGAGGTCGCAGACCCGGTAATCACTTCCGATGGTTTGGTTGGAATTGTTTGGGAAGTGGGACTTACCTATTCCCATGTCAGAACCATCATCGACATTTCCGTGGAAGCGGGCGTTTATGGCATAACTGCGCGAGATTCCGGCATTGTAACCGGCGACATTACGCTTTCCTCCGAGGGGCTTTGCCGGCTAAAATATCTGCCGAAAAACAGCGGAATTTCCGCCGGAGAGCTTGTGGTAACCTCCGGCATTGGCGGCGTTTTTCCGAAAAACCTTGTAGTCGGAACGGTTCGCACGGTGGATTTGGACCCCAACGGACTGTCACTTTCCGCCACAATCGAGCCGGCGGCGGACATCCTCGGCGTAACCGATGTTCTGGTAATAAAATCCTTTGACGGTCAGGGCGGAGCACTCTCCGAGGGCGAAACCGCCGCGGCACAAGGCGAGGGGGCAGGAAATTGACCGCGCTTTTGAAACGGAAAATAATAAAATTTTCTACGTATGCACTTATTATATATGTCCTTTATATTCTGCAAAGCACGCCGGGATTTTTGGAAATTCGCGGTACTGCGCCCATACTTGTACTGCCCGCCTGCATCTGTTTGGCGGTGTACGAGGGCGAGTTTGCCGCCGGAATTTTCGGCTTTTTTGCGGGAGTTTTGTGCGACTGCGCCGCTGAAACCGTTTTCGGCTTCAACGCGCTTTTTTGTATGCTGCTCTGTGTGGGCGCGGGACTCGTCTTTATTTATGTGCTTCGCAGAAGCGTGCTCAATGTGATGCTCATCAGCCTTTTTGCGATTTTTACCCGCAGCGTGCTCGAGTTTTTTTTCACTTTTGTGATCTATGATTATCAAGGGCTGGCGCAGTTTTTCTACACGGTGATTGCTCCGCAGGCGGTGTGGACGGCGGTATTTTCACTGCCGCTCTGTCTGCTTTTCCGGTATCTCCACTCCCGCTTTGAGCCGGAGGAAACGAGAGAATGACGGCACATAGCGCCGCTATGCGCCGCAGTGAAATACGGCGTCGTGTGCCGCGGCACCGTGTGAAATCGCGCCTTTCGGCGCGGTGAAATACGCGCTTTGCGCGTGTGAAATATTTTGCCGCTTTGCGGCAAAATGTTTATGAGTGTGCGCCGTGCGCACACATTTTGATAGGGTGTTGCCACAGAGGCGAATTGAACGCGTTCTCGGCTCCCCTTACTTGTAAGGGGAGCTGGCGCGCCCAAAGGATTCAAAGGCGCGACTGAGAGGATCCTTGTCCGCATTACCGTGGCTTTACTGAGCGCATACTTGTGCCCCACAATATTCCTCTGCGCTTCCATCAGCGGGGCGATACTTACCCCTTTTCTTTTGTAACCAAAAGAAAAGCCGTAAGA
>USFO01000150.1 GCA_900553955.1 uncultured Oscillospiraceae bacterium | reverse complement strand
GCGGCGCTGCGCGCCGCAAGGCTCTCCGCTCCATTTTCCCGCAGGCTTTTATTTACAAGCTCTATTATACATCATTATTATACGCTTTTTCAAGAGATGCAGCAATAAGTCCTTTAAAAAGTGGGTGCGGACGGTTGGGGCGGGACTTAAATTCGGGGTGGAACTGTACGCCGACGAAGAATTTTTCTCCGGAAAGCTCCACGGCTTCAATAATATGTCCGTCCGGACTCTTTCCGCAAAGAGTTATACCGTTTTGCTCCATAATTTCGCGGTAGTCGTTGTTGAATTCATAGCGGTGGCGATGGCGTTCGCTGATGTGCTCCGCACCGTAGCAGCTGCGGAGCACGCTGCCCTCTGCGGTGTCGCAGGGGTATGCGCCAAGGCGGAGCGTGCCGCCCTTATCGGTGCCGTCGGACTGGTCTGGCAAAAAGTCGATAACCTTGTTTTCCGCATTAGCATCAAATTCGCCGGAGCTTGCATTTTTGAGCATGCAGACGTTCCGCGCAAATTCGATAACCGCAATTTGCATACCAAGACAGATTCCGAGATAGGGAACGTGGTTTTCGCGGCAGTATTTTGCGGTTTCTACCATACCCTCGATGCCGCGCTCGCCAAAGCCGCCGGGAACAATGATTCCGGAGCAGCCGGAGAGCTTTTCGGCGACATTTTCGGCGTTCACGCCTTCGCTGTCAATCCAGTGAATCTTAATGTGGGTGCCGTAGGTGTAGCCCGCGTGGCGCAGCGCCTCCGCAACGGAAAGGTACGCATCGTGAAGCTGAACATATTTGCCCACCAAACCGATGTGAACAGTCTTATCGCGGTTGATTATTCGGTCGATCATCTCTTTCCACTCGCTCATATCAAGCTCCGGTGCGTCGATGTGAAGCTCGCGGCAGACAATTTCGGAAAAATGGTGCTTTTCAAGCATCAGCGGCGCTTCGTACAGCACCGGAACGGTGATGTTTTCGATAACACATTCCGGCTTTACGTTGCAGAACATGGCGATTTTCTTGAAAATCGACGGCTCAAGAGGCTGGTCGCAGCGGAGCATGATGATGTCCGGGTGGATTCCCATGCCCTGAAGCTCCTTGACGGAGTGCTGAGTGGGTTTGGACTTGTGCTCCTCGCTGCCGCTGATGTACGGAACAAGGGTGACGTGGATGTAGAGGGAATTTTCCTGCCCGACTTCCAATCCGATTTGGCGAATGGCTTCAAGGAAGGGCTGGCTTTCGATGTCGCCGGTGGTTCCGCCGACTTCGGTAATAACCACGTCCGCGCCGGTCTTTTTGCCCACCCGATAGATGAACTCCTTGATTTCATTGGTAATATGTGGAATTACCTGAACCGTTTCGCCAAGGTACTCTCCCCTGCGCTCCTTGTTGAGCACGTTCCAGTAGACCTTGCCGGTGGTGAGGTTGGAATATTTGTTCAAATCTTCGTCGATGAAGCGCTCGTAGTGTCCAAGGTCAAGGTCGGTTTCGGCGCCGTCCTCGGTGACGTAAACCTCGCCGTGCTGATAGGGGCTCATGGTGCCGGGGTCGACGTTGATGTAGGGGTCAAGCTTCTGCGCGGCGACCTTCAGCCCGCGCGCCTTGAGCAGCCGTCCGAGGGACGCCGCGGTAATACCCTTTCCCAGTCCCGAAACAACGCCGCCTGTTACAAAAATATACTTTGTCATGTTTTCCATCCTCCTTAATTTCCTTTATGCCGAATTCTATGCTATCTTTTTACGGTTGCCCTGCGGGCAAAACCCACACAAAATAAAAAAAGCGCCTTCCGATGCCGCAAGGGGGCACTTGTCCCCAAAATTGCATCAGAAAACACTGAATTTTTATTATTGAATTTTCATTGATTTTTTCAAAACCAAAAGTATTTTAACTCCATGCACGGCGCTTGTCAAGAAGAATTTTTAATTTTTTCGGAGGAAATTTGAGGGGGAATTATTGAGCGGCGGGCAGTGTGGAGTTAGGAATGAAGAATGTGGAGTGTGGAGTTGAGCGCTGAACCTTTCACTTACCTATGTGTTGAGCTTCTCCACTTACCGAT
>USFO01000149.1 GCA_900553955.1 uncultured Oscillospiraceae bacterium | reverse complement strand
TTGTAGCCTTTCTGGCGAAGAGCGTCATAAACAGTGGTAAGAATCGCTTTTATTTCTTTCTCTTTATCTTCGCGTATGGAAAAGGAAATTGTAGGTTCGTTCATAGTAGGGGGGTCCTCCTCTCGATTTTTCATAATTCAGCGTAACTGAAATATCACAAATATATTCTACACCAAAACGGACTTTATAGCAAGAGAAGAGTTGCAAATATTTTCTTAAAATTCATTTAAGGAATTATTGCCGGATTTTTTAGTGGCGGTTTCGGTGAATTTTGAAATAACTATTGACAAACAGACGGAAAAGTATCATACTATACTATAGTTAAAATTAAATATTACATACGGAACACGGCCGGTTTTACCGGTACAGAGGAACGGGGTGCAAATCCCCGACGTTGAACGGCACTGTGAAGTGGGAATGTTTTTTTCGACTATGCGAAAATGCGGTCACTCGAAATTTCGGGGAAGACTTACGGAAAAAACGCGCGGAATAATCCGCAGAACACAAAGTCAGGATATTCGGTTCCATTTTTCACCGGCTTTCCCGATGGAATGTATGCAGTGCATAAAAACGTTTGCACCAAAGCTTAAAAGCTTTGGTGCTTTTTATTCGGCAAATCCGGCGACGGCCGTTTTGCATATAAAGAAATGAAAGGAGATCTTCTTATGAAAAAAATCATGTCACTGCTACTTGCGGCGATGATGGTGCTCAGCCTTTTTGCAGTTTCTGCATTTGCGGCGGAGCGCAAGGATTACAACCTTCGCGTTCTTACCTTCGAGGATGCCGATTACAAGGGCGGCAAAAACTTCGCCGGCGGAAACGACTGGACAAGCCTTGTTGATGATCCCCAGTACGGCGGCAAGCTGCTCTATGGTTCCGGAATGGGATTTAACAGCGCAGAAGAAGCGTACAAATGGAACGATGAAAACAACACTTTCCTCTCCAGTATGCTCAGCCATTCTTGGAACAGCTACTGCTATTGGGGCGGCGGTCAGGCTATTTCCAACTATGTTTCCGGCGATGTTAAAGCCCACGGCGGCTTCAACAGCCAGCTTACCGTCTTCAAAAAAGGCGTTGAAGGTCTTGCCAGAACCGGCGGCGGTCACAACGGCTCCAATAACTTTGCGGTTCACTACGGCTATACCGATAACAGCGGATATACCGGCGGCATGGAGCTTCCTTACTTCAAATTCTCCGACGGTGTTGCTCGCGTTGTAGATCATATGTATGTAAACAACATCTGCTATGCTATCAACTGCTATGTTGACGGCAACGGCCTTACTGCAAACATCGGACCTGACGATTGGGTCAAGCTTGTTGCTACCGGCTATGACAAGGACGGCAAAGCGGTTGAAACCAAAGCGGAGCTTTATCTCTGCAACGGCCCCGATAACATCGTAATGGGTTGGACCAAATGGGATCTCTCCGTTCTCGGCGAAGTTACCAAGATTGAATTCAACGTAACCGGCTCCAGCGACAACGGCTACGGCTTCTCTCAGCCCGCATATTTTGCCTATGACGACGTTGCTGTTCGTTTCCCCAAGACTCAGGCGGAGCTTGACGCGGAGGCAGCGGCAGACGTAGAAGAGCTTATCGGTGCTATCGGCAGAGTAAACAAGGACAGCGGCGAAGCAATCAAAGCAGCCCGTGACGCTTACGAAGCACTCACCGACGCACAGAAGGCTCTTGTTTCCGAAGACGCTCTCAAGACTCTCGACAAAGCCGAGAAAATCTTCGATATGATTCAGAACAGCATTAAGCCCGGCGCAGAGTCCTCCAAGAAGGAGAGCGATTCCGCCGTTATCAAAATCAGCGCTTCCGCAGCCGCAAAGGGCGAAGCAAACCCCTCCACCGGCGCACCCGCTATGAACATTGTTCCCGCAATTTTTGTGCTCGCAGCTGCAGCCTGCGTGCTCAAAAAATAATCAATAATCTCAATTAACAGTTTCAAATTTTTCTCCTCTCGTATTTTTCCAGCAAAAAGCGCTTCCGCGATGCCTAACACGGAGGCGCTTTTGCCGTATAAACCCGCATGAGCATGCGAAAAATCCTCGCCGCGCCAGTTTGAGCACCTAAGGTTC
>USFO01000148.1 GCA_900553955.1 uncultured Oscillospiraceae bacterium | reverse complement strand
GATTTTTTTCCTCTGAATTTTGCTGCCGATTCTTCGCAGTAGTTTTTGTTAATGGCAAACAGTAAAAATTTTTCGCCATCGCGGGAAACCGCCCTACATAGGCTGGCAAGAGCCGGAAAGGAGACCGCATGGACGAAATGACGGACAAACAGTTCGAGGCTTTGATTAACTTGATTATCGCAATCGTCAAAACAAGTGAAAACGCCGACGAAGCAATCGCGAAAATCAAGGAAGCCGTAAAAGGCGCATAAAAAAAAGAGCCTGCAACACACACCGTTGCAAACTCTAACAAGCGGGAGGGCTTGCCCCCTTCCGCTCGCCTAAATTATAAACCCGCCGAAAGGCAAAGTCAATATATAACCGGGAGGATTTTTTCAATGAGCAGCTATGTAATCAACAAACAAGAATACATCAAGGCAGGCGGCTTTTTCGCCGGACTTGCCGAACAGCTTAACTATTACCGTGAGCCCGTCATATACTGGTGGGACAGTGCAAAGGGCGGTTTGCTTGACGCCGAGGATTATTACAAGGCTTTTGCCTCACTCTATGAGATGAACGCCCGCTCCGTTATGCTCCAGTACGGCGACCGCCGGATGCAGAGCGACGACGCCGACTACCGCAAGGATTTTGAGCGCTACCGCAGCATAGCGGCGCACTTTTTATATATAATTGTAAATGTATTATATGTTCTTGTTCTTCTCCATGTACTCGTTATAGTATTTGCGCGAAGCGGTGACACTTGCCGCCACAAAAGCCATTGTAAACACCATGAGCACCGCAATGCACCACTCCCACGGCACGAGCACCGTCATGAGCACCGTCGCAAATCCGCATATAACAGCTGCCTTTCCGCCGAAGCGCTGGCTTCTGTTCCAGATTTCGTCATTCTCCATGCTCCAGCTCGTTCGCAGCCCGAAAAGTCCGTTGCGTTTCACCTTAGGCATAAGGTTGCCAAGGATGATGAGCATCGTTCCGACTCCGATGTTCGTGAGCTTTATTACGTTATCAGCCACATTCGTGCTCGTTTCCTGCGCAGCAGAAAAACCTTTGAGCATGAAATAGAATCCCGTAACATCAATCAGCAAAAGCGAGCATATTCCTGTCCAAAGCAGCGCCTTTTTCGGCACCGCCTCATTCGGATTCTTCGCCAAAAACATTATCAGCGCCCCAATGAGCACAGCTATTGCAGGAAAAGCAAAGTTCTCGTATTTGCTGCCCCAGCGATCGATTTCTCCCGCAAAGTTGTAGTGCGCCGGAACGGTATCCGGCATAAAGACTATGAGCACCGCGGTACCCACCACCGAAATTACCACAAGCGCAGCCATTGCCGCATAAAGCTTTTTCATGCTCATTCTCCTCTCAAGTCTTTCAGCCAAAGCAGTGCCTCATCAAGCACCGAAGCGTTCAGCTCATAATAAATATACTTTCCGTCTCGCCGTATGCGCACCAAATCCGCCTCTTTGAGCACGGAAAGGTGCTTCGACACCGCCGCCATACTCATATCGAAATGCCCCGCTATGTCCCCCGCAGAAAGCGCGCCGCTTTTCAGCAGGTTTAGCACGGCTCGGCGCGTCGGGTCGGCAAGCGTTTTCATCGTATTTTGTATGCTCACTGCTTCGCCGCCCTTTCATTTAACCTTTTGGTTAAATATATTGTAGCATTCCCCAATGGGTTTGTCAAGCAACAGAATCGGTGCTCACCGCTCTTTTTCCTCATCACTTTTGCTTTTCCGCTTCTTTTCCTCCGCCTGTTTTAGTTTTTCGCAAAGCTTCGGAGATATAATTGCGCCGCTCCCCGTCTTGTTCCCCCTTTTCCAGCCATGAGCGATACAATCCTGCTCTATCTTCTGTCCCCAAGTAAGTGCTTTCGATTGGTTCGTAGTTTGTTCCATAAAAATCTCCTTTCCCTTTCTTCATCGCTTTCAATAAAATTCATAAAGCGATCTTCTCTTTCTTAATTTTTGCCGTCTTAAGCAGCATCCGTTTATATAATTATTGCAGCATATCCTATCCGGGCTTTAAATATGTGCATATATAAAAGGACGGCATTTTAATGAACTGCCCCCAATTGAGCAGACAGTACAAAAAAGACTACCTAAAGTAGGA
>USFO01000147.1 GCA_900553955.1 uncultured Oscillospiraceae bacterium | reverse complement strand
GGCGGTTTTTCAGTTTCCCTCGGATGCTCGACCGCCGTAGGTGCTTCGCACCAGCCGAGGTTATTATTTTAATGCTGCGGTGCAAAACGCATACTCGGCAAGGCGGCTGAGCCGCGGTTGGCGCGGTGATGACGTTCCTGCGCTGTGTCCGAATTTTTCCTCAGCGCTTTAGTTGGCGCAGAGTATCTTTCCCGCATTAAAGTTCGCTGAAACGCGCTAAATTCCCGTTTTTTCAATTCCAAGTTCGCATTTACAAACAAAAAGGAGTAAATATGCAAGATTTTTTAAGCGGCGTTGCTAAAAGCTGGCAAGGCTATGGAATGGCGTTCCTTTCCGGCGCCAAAAACACACTTTTAATCTCTCTTGTGGGCACGCTTATCGGCTGCGTTATCGGCTTTTTGGTAGGCGCAGTTCAAACAATTCCCACAAGCAAAAAAGACCCGCTCTGGAAGCGGGTTCTGCTCTGGATCGTGAACGCAATTCTGAAAATTTATGTCGAAGTTTTCCGCGGAACGCCTATGATTGTTCAGTCCGTTTTCATCTATTACGGAGCGCGTATGCTGTTCAACATACATATGGACCCCCTGTTCGCCGGATTTTTAATTGTTTCCATAAACACCGGCGCATACATGGCGGAAACCGTTCGCGGCGGCATACTTTCCATAGATCCCGGTCAGGTCGAGGCGGCGAAGGCCATTGGCATGACTCACGCCCAGACCATGACCTCCGTTATTTTTCCGCAGGCTTTTCGAAATATCATTCCCCAAATCGGCAACAACTTCATTATCAACATAAAGGATACCGCCGTGCTTTCGGTAATCTCCGTTGCCGACCTGTTCTTTGAATACAAAAGCGCCACCGGCGCCCTCTACACATACTTCGAGAGCGCAAGCATCGTAATGCTTATCTATCTTGTGATGACGGTGACTTCTTCGGCGCTGCTCCGCCTGCTTGAGAACAAGCTCGACGGCGACGACAGCTACGACCTCAACACCACCGACACCCTCGCCTACACCAGCGGGCTTTTAAGCTACCGCCCGAAGAAGCAGGCACAGCAGTTCGACCCAAAGGAGGCGGAAAACAAATGAGCGAGCATATTCTTGAGGTGCGGCACTTAGGCAAAAGCTTCGGCAGCCACGAGGTTCTGCGGGACGTTGATTTTTCTGTGTGCAAGGGCGACGTTGTGAGCATTCTCGGCGTTTCCGGCAGCGGAAAATCCACTCTGTTGCGCTGCATAAACCTTCTTGAGGAGCCGAGCTGCGGAACCATACTCTACCACGGCGAGGACATCTGCAAAAAGGGCTTTTCCCTCACCTCCTACCGCGCCAAGGTGGGCATGGTGTTCCAAAGCTTTAATCTTTTTGCAAACCTCTCCGTACTGGAAAACTGCGTTGTAGGGCAGAGAAAGGTTCTTCACCGCAGCCGTGAGGAAGCCGAGGAAAAGGCGAAGCTCTACCTTGAAAAGGTGGGCATGCTTCCCTATATAAACGCAAAGCCGAAGCAGCTTTCCGGCGGACAGAAGCAGCGCGTGGCCATAGCCCGCGCCCTTGCCATGGAGCCGGAGGTTCTGCTCTTTGACGAACCCACCTCCGCCCTCGACCCGCAAATGGTGGGCGAGGTTCTGGCGGTTATGCGCCGTCTTGCGTCGGAGGGGCTGACCATGATAGTTGTGACCCACGAAATGGCGTTCGCAAGGGACGTTTCCACAAGGGTTGTGTTCATGAAGGACGGCGTTATCTGTGAGGAAGGCTCTCCCAACGACATTTTCGTGAACCCGCAGAAGGAGGAAACCAAGGACTTCCTTGCGAGGTTTATAAACTGAAATTTACGAAAGGCAAGCCCGGTGAGACTTGCCTTTTTTGTTTGGCGGAACAAATCTCAGCTCCCCTGCGCGCACTGAGGGAGATGGAGCGCGCTTCTCGGCTCCCTTGTGCTCACCGAATGAGACGGAGCGCTTAGCCTTCCTCTTGGGGAAGGTGGCACGGCGCGGCGTATCGCCGCACCGTGACGGATGAGGGCAGCCCGCCCGGCGGGCTTAACTGCGGTTTGCATTTTGGCAAACTCTGTGCACGGCGCGGTAGCGCCCTCGCCTCCCTCTGAGGGGTTTGGCTTTCGAGCGCCGCCG
>USFO01000146.1 GCA_900553955.1 uncultured Oscillospiraceae bacterium | reverse complement strand
TATAATCCTATGCACAGAAACGAGAAAGCTCTGCTGCGCAGGACTTTCTCGACAGACTGAAAAAGCTCCCGAAAGGGAGCTTTTTTCTGCTGCATCGGGCAGAAGCCGCAGCTGTGCCGCGCTTTGCTCTTTTCTCTCCTCTGATTTTTCTTTTTACTCTTGAATATTATAAAGTAATCTGTTAAAATCATAATAGAATATCTGCGTAAGGGGGAAAATCAATGAAAAAAAGGATGCTTGCCGTTTTGGCGGCAGTTTTGGTGGTGTGCACCATGCTCAGCGTAACCGGCTTCGCTGATTTTGGCGACTACGCCGGAGATTCCGACTACGGTTGGGATTCGGGGGGCTCCGATTGGGGCTCTGACTGGGGCAGCAGCTCCGACTGGGACTCCGACTACTATTCAAGCAGCGGCAGCTCCGGAGGCGGCGACTTTGTTTGGACCGCAATCGTCTTCGCTGCGATTGTCGTAATCGCCATTGTCGGAAACCGCGGCAAGGGCAAGAATACCCGCGGCGGCAGCAATCGCGGCCCCGTGAATTTGGGTCAGCAGCCGACGGCACCCCTTGTCAACCGCATTGACGAGCTGAAGAAGAAGGATCCGAACTTCAGCGAAGCGAAGTTCCTCGACGACGCGGCGAACCTCTACGTCCGTATGCAGAACTGCTGGACGGATAAGAACCTTGAGCCTGTTCGCCCGCACCTTTCCACCGAGCTTTTCGCCAAGTCAGACCGTCAAATTCAGGCGTATAAGAAGAACCATCAGACCGACCATGTCGAACGCATCTCCGTTCTTGATACCCGCATTGTGGGCTGCGACGCAGACAGCGTGAACGACATCATCACCGTTCAGCTCACCGCGCGCATTGTGGACTATGTAACCGACGACAACACCGGCGCAATCATTCGCGGCAGCAACAGCAAGGAGCTGTTCATGACCTATCAGTGGACGTTCATCCGCAGCCTCGGCAAGACCACGAACGCCGAAGGCGGCGTGGATTCCGAGCACTGCCCGAACTGCGGCGCACCGCTTGACCTCAACCAGTCCGCGGTCTGCCACTACTGCGGCGCCACCATCACCAGCGGCGATTACGACTGGGTTGTTTCCAACATCCGCGGCATAAGCCAGAAGAGTATGTGATGAACCGCAAGTTCATTGATATGGAAAATTTTCCGCGGAAGAGCCAGTTTGAGCACTTCCTCAAAATGGCGTTTCCCTGCGTCGGCTTCACGGTGAACATTGATATCACAAAGCTTTGCCGGGAAATCAAGGCGAAAAATTATCCCTTCTTCCACACCCTGCTTTTTCGTACGATGGCGGCACTGAATTCAGTGCCGCAGCTTCGGCAGCGCATTCTGGAGGGAAAAATCGTGCAGTACGACGTCTGCGAGCCGACCTATACGCTGGCGCTGCCGGACGAAACCTATTGCTACTGTCACCTGCGCTGCGATATGCCCTTTGAGGAATTTTTGCCCTATGCAAAGCGCCGCAAGGCGGAGGCGCTTGCTGCGCGGAGCATGGACGATGGCGAAGATTTTCTTGGCTATGTCTTTGTTTCCTCCGTGCCGTGGATAAGCTTTGCGGACGCGACGCAGCCCATGGACATTCCGGCGGACGGCATTCCGCGGGTGCTTTTCGGAAAATTTTTTGAGCAGGATGGCAAAATCCTGCTTCCGGTAAACATTCTGGCTCACCACGCCCTAGCCGACGGCTTCCATCTGTCGAAATTTTTCCTTGAGCTGCAAAAGCGGCTTGACGGGGAAGAATAAGCACTCAAAACCCGCCCCTTTCTCACGAAGGGGGTGGGTTTCTGTTAGTTTTTCGGCGTACCGCCGAGAACCACCGCACCGATATGCTTCGCCGCTGCTGCGAGTACAACGGAATTACAGTTGTCACCCCGTATGAGCTCCGGCACACTTTCGTTTCCATTGCAAAAAAATTGCCGCTTTGCAGCTGCTCCTCCTCCCCACAAAGCCTGCGGCTTTGCGGGGTCCCCTTTTTTGGTGGGTTCAAGTCCTCATCATATAAAAAAACAAGGCATCTCCTTTGTGATGCCTTGTTTCTTGGTGCGGATGTTCATATAGGATTTGTTAAAATACAGTTTTACCGATAGTCGAACATCATATTCAAACAATAATCCGCACAT
>USFO01000145.1 GCA_900553955.1 uncultured Oscillospiraceae bacterium | reverse complement strand
GTCATCGCCATAGCCGGAATACCCGGCAAGACCTATGTATGAGCCGTCATCAAAACGACGAAATCGTATTGAGGTGTATGCGGCAAGGATGTTTTTGTCTTTGTCCAACAGAAGCTCATAACCCTCTTCCGGAGAATAATAGTAATCCTCCTGTATGGGTCCTACAAATCTGTCCTCGAAAGGAATGTAGAATCTATTAGTAAACACAGGCTCAAAAATCACATTTCCTTTTGAGTCAGTAAGTCCATATCTACAGCCTGCATTGACATAGTAATAGACTGTATATTTATAATCGTAAGCCGCACTATCAGATCTTGGGTCATAGCAGGAGTAACCGTCGTGGGCGTCCAGTAAAAAAGCTCCGTCCACAAGATAATATCTATAGAAGTCTCCTTTATAGAACCCCATAACTACCGGCAGCTCCAAATATTCCTTTGGCGTGTCATCGTAACCTCCCCAATCCGGCATATTGTTTGCATAATCCACCTTATCGAATGGGTGGTCGATAAGAGGATGACCTTCGGAGTCGGTTATCCAATAGACTGTTGCGGGCACATCTATAATAGTACTAAGCGTACCGTTCTCGCCTTCAATCAGTTCCTTGCGTGTTTCATTCGCAGAAGCGGCTCTCTTGTATATTGTACAAACGCCGGCGATGTAGTCAAGCAGCTCTTCGCTTTCAAAAGAAATTTCCGGGGTGCTGCTTTCCGGCTGAGACTCACTTTCGGGAACACTTTCACTTTGCTCGGCGCTATTCTGTGCGCAGCCGTAGAGAAGCAGCAGCGCCAACAGCAAAGTAAGCAGTAGCAGAAATATTTTAAGAAGTCTTTTCATTGCGGCAACCTCCTTTTTGACGGTTTCAAAGCGGTGCTGTGCACCTGAATTTTTCTTTCATATATATAGACCCGAAAATCGCGAAAGTGCAACACTTATTTTGAAAATTCGGCGGATTGCACAAAAACGGAGCGGGGATTTTGTGCAGGGTGATGGGGGACATCAGCAGACCGCCGCCGAAAGAAACTTGCAAATATTCCGTTTTGGCATATTTGTAAAAAATATAATAAAACAAACGGATATTTTCACTTTTGTTTATTGCATCACAGGTGCTGCTATGTTATACTTTAGTAAACAGACAGACAAAGGAGGAACACTCGATGAAATTTACGAACAACATAACAGCTCTCATTTTAAGCGTTTTGCTTGTTGCGGCGCTTTTCGCTTCCTGCACGCCGGCAAAGAACGAAGAAAGCCAAGGAGAAAGTTCCTTGCCGGAGGTGTCTGAAAGCACGCCGGACAGCAGCTCTGCTTCGGAGGAGTCGCAGGAGTCTGTGCAGCCGCCGGAACCGAAGGAATATTACGCAAAGGACTATGAGTTTGAAATTCCGGATTTCCCAGATGCCGAAACAGAGCGGCTTGCGCTTATTGACGAAGACAAATGGTGCGTGAATAACGCCGAAATGACTTGGCAGCAGCTTTTTACCGATGACGAAACGGCAAACAAGCTTGCATATGCAATTTATCTTATCGACAGCTTTAATTTCAGGTTCTATGATTTCTGCGAATTTGAAAGCGTAGAAAAGGCGAACAGCCAGTACCTTCTTTATGCGGCGATTTCTTCGACGCCGGAAGTTTGCGTTAACGGTTCCTACGGCGACAAAGCGGAGCTTGAGCACCCGGATAATATCGTGTCGAAGGTTTGCGCCTATGCTTACGATGAGCACGGCTTTGCGGCGACGAATGTCCTGTACGCCGAAGATGTGGAAAAGACCTTCCGCTATCTCTTTGGGGATTCGGCAGAATTCGCTCCGGAGACGGTTTATAACCGCGGGTACCGCTATGTTCCCGGAGCGGGAATTTATATAAGCTGCCATGAGGGCGCCGCTCCGGCGAGGGATTCGTTCCCGCAGGTTATCAAGTATTCGGAGGAAAACGGAATTTATACGGTGCAGGCAGTGCCGGTTTCCGTCTTTGAATACGATGATAATGCGAAGCTTAACGCTGAGATAACAAAGGAAAAGCTTCTTTCGGAGCAAAGCTATACTTACACCTTTGAAAAAGCAAAGGATGGGCATTTTATCCTTCTGAGCATAGCAAAAGATTGAGAGAGCGAAATAAAACGTAAAGCGGCGGGAAAAGTTCCCGCCGCTTTTTGTTTTTGTTTTGCGGAGGGCGGCGCGAAGCGCCGCGGGGCGTCCACCGAAGCCGCGGTGGGGTGGGGGTTGGGGTGAACGCTATAAACTGGTCGGGGATACAACCCCTCAGTCATAGGTGGTTTCTAATTAAAGACATCAAGGCATTGGTTTGCCCCTTTGCCGTTCTCCGCTCACGCTTCGGCTTGCGCTATTCTCGCG
>USFO01000144.1 GCA_900553955.1 uncultured Oscillospiraceae bacterium | reverse complement strand
GCGTGTAAATCTCGTCCTCGCCGTTTTCAAAATGGTAATTTATAAAGGCACGCAGAGCATTTGTGCCGATTCCGTTGCCCCACAAATTATGTTCACAAATATCGATACCCACGGCCAAATGGGCAGGTTGTCCATTTTCGACTTTTCCGATCCATTCGTAGTTTTCGTCAATGTGATAGGCGCTTACCCAGCCGATATGCCTGCCGTTCCATTCGATTTCGAGCCTGTAACGACGGACATCATCCGGACGATTTTTCCTGGATTCGTAATATTCCGTCCAGCGTTTCCGCTCAGCTTCCGCATCCGTGTCCTCTTTTTCCCATGGAGCATCCCAGTTTTCCCATTCACGCTCCACGGTGAACCAATGTACATAATCTTCAATGTCGGACTCTATCATATCTCGAAGGATGATATTTTCAAATTCAATTCTCATAATCTGCTCCTTCAGGTTTATGCCAAATGCTTGTATTTAGCAATTGCTTAGCGATATGTTTTTTCTTAATTACGGTTTTATTGACACAAGCGCCGAAGCACTCTTTTTATTTGTTAAACGCATATTTATATATTTCGCACCCATCTGACATTCCGCGATATGCAAAGCCGCTTTTCACCGCTATGTGCTTAGTTGCTTTCTGATTGGGGCTGCATTCAATGACGGCGTAGTCGTATTCGCGTTTTGCCGTTTGTAAAAGTGCCGCGGTAAGCTCGCTTGCATAGCCCTTGTGCCACTCGGCGGGGGAGAGAACCCAGCCGAGCTCCGCGCCGTGCTCATCATAGCGGTGAAAAATCACATACCCGATGAACCTTTTACTGAGGTCGCAGACCGCATAGATAAGCGGCGGGTCGGAAAGACCCACCTTCTTGAGGAAAGCTTCGGCGGCTTCGCGGGAATATGGCGGCTCGAGATATTTCATTACCAGTTCATCGGACAAAAGCAGGAATAAATCATCAATGTCGCCGGGCAGCATTCTGCGCACGAACAGATTTTTCGTTTTGCACAGAATCATTTCTTGTTATAATCGCATTTGCCATCGGCGCAGTCAATAACGATTTTTTCGCAGCTGCGGCAGAGATAAGCCCTTACGGCGGAGCCGGTGATGTGAAAATCGGAGAGGGTAACAGAACCTTCAAAATACTTTGCGGGACCTACAATACGCCTTTTTTCGCCGGGGTACCAGCACAGCGCTTTTTTGCTCTGGATAGAGCCAAGTTCCATTTCTTTTCCGCAATAAGGACAATCCATAGTAGTTCCTCCTGTATAATTTGTTTCGCTATCGAACAATTATATTATACATGAAGGGGGTATAAAAAGTAAATGCTTATCAATAATTTTCCGCTTTTATTGCAAAATAAGCCCGCGGCTTTCCGCAAACAGGGCAATTTTCCGGCGCAGCTTCGCCTATGTGAATATGCCCGCAGTTTCCGCATACCCACATAGCCGCCGTGCCGCTGCGGAAAACCTCGTTGTCCTTTACATTTTTAAGCAGCTTGTTAAAGCGCTTTTCGTGTTCGCTTTCGATTTTGCCCACAAGCTCGAATTTTACGGCGATGTCATCAAAGCCCTCCTCGCGGGCGGCTTTTGCGAAGGCGTCGTACATTTCCGCCCATTCGTAATGCTCTCCGGCTGCGGCGGAGGTGAGATTGTCCTCGGTTTTGCCTGCGGCGCCGAGATAATTGAACCAAATTTCCGCATGAGCACGCTCGTCGTCCGCGGTTTCGAGGAACAGGTTTGCGATTTGCTCAAAGCCGTCGGCGCGAGCCTTCGCCGCAAAGAAGGTGTACTTGTTCCGAGCCAGCGATTCGCCGGAAAATGCGGTCATAAGATTTTGTTCGGTTTTTGAATTTTTAAGCTCCGTATAAAAGCACCGTCCTTTCGCAGTTAGTTTTGACATTAAAATACTTGCCGAAACGCAAAAATAAAATAAATATTACAAAAAAATAAGCACATTATGAACAAAAAATGCGCGATATTATTGACTTTTCGCCTAAATATGTTATATTGTATAATGTTAATTTTGCATCTGTTGTTTGGCAAATGTTCACCGGTCAAAAGGAGGTGGCACTGTCGCACAAATTGCCGTTTTCGGCACGGAGCGATAGAAAACGAATAATAGACCGAGACATTTTCCATTGAAACACTGCACAAACGGGAGCCTTCTAAAACCGGGCACTGCGGCGGGATTGCCCGTCGGCGGCTACGATTAGAATTATATCCTTTTGCGGGGTCGGTTCCGAAAGGTGCGGTGGGTCGACAGGTTTTTAACGTCACATACCAAAATTCGTTCATTGGCATGTGTTCCATGCCGCATTGTTCGCGGCGTGTAAAATGGGATAGGCAGAAGCCGGGTCCTGTTTTTACCTTGCGTGACTGAAATCCGCAAAAGGGGGATGCAGAATGG
>USFO01000143.1 GCA_900553955.1 uncultured Oscillospiraceae bacterium | reverse complement strand
AGCGATTTCTAATCTCAACCGCCTCCCCGACGGGGTCCCGGGCGGATTTTCAGTACGCCTCGGATGCTCGACCGCCTGAGGCACTTCGTGCCAGCCGAGGTTATGATTTCGATAGCTCAGTGCAAAACGCACGCTCCGCACGGCGGCCGAGCCGCGGGTGGCTCGGTGCAGGCGGCTCCGCCGCAGACCACGGAATTTGCAAAAGTGCGAGCCAAAACCCTTTCTCTCTCAGTCAGCTTCGCTGACAGCTCCCTCATCAGAGGGAGCTTATGGGTGCGGCGCAGCACCGCACCGTGCCACCTTCCCAAAGGGAAAGGCTAAGGCTGCGCCGCGACAACGCGGTTCACAGCTCCGCGCCTTTGGGAATGTAGAGAGGGTATTTTTCGGAGCCGGAGAGCTGCTCGTCGGAGGAGATAACAACGTTCTTGTCGGTTATGACATGGCGCAGCACAGCGCCGGATTTCACCACGGTGTTGTGCATGAGCACGCAGCAGGAAACCACTGCGCCCTTTTCAATGCGCGCGCCGCGGAAAATGATGCTGTTTTCCACTTTTCCGTCGATTATGCAGCCATCGGTGATAAGAGAATTTTCTACTTCGGCGGAATCACCGTACCGGGCGGAAACCTCGTCGCGGACGCGGGTGTAAATGGGTCTTTCCGGAGGGAAAAGCGATGAACGAACCTCCGGACGGAGCAGCGCAAGGTTGGAATCCATATAATTTTTAAGCCCGGTAAGCTTGTTTGACCAGCCGTCAAAGCAATACCCGCGAATGTTGAGCACGGAGGCTTTGCCATTGAGCACAAAGCGTACAAAGCTATGCTCATCGCGGCTTTTGCTTTCGGAAATAAGCTGCTCAAGCAGTGACTTTTTGATAACCGCAATATCAAGATAGATGTTCTGCTTGCCGAAAAGCTCCGGCTTGCGCAGAACCTCGTTAAGGCGGCCGTGCTCGTCAAAGCCAAGGGTGACGCACTCGCGCCCTTCCGGAAACACATCTGTATATTTATACACTAAAGTTATGTCGGCAGAGGTTTCGGCATGCTGCTTGAGCACGGGGGCAAGGTCGATGTTTGCCACCACATCGCTGTCGCTGAGAACCACCAAATCCGCGGTGCTCTTCCTTATGAAATTCTCAATTCCGGCAATGGCCTGCATACGGCCGTCGTAAACTCCGCCGCCGCTGCCGAAAGGCGGCAGAATGCATAAGCCACCATTCTTACGCGCCATATCCCACTCTTGACCGCTGCCGAGATGGTCGATAAGGCTCTGATAATTGCGGCTTGGAACAACTCCGACATCCTGTATGCCGGAGTTTGCCATGTTGGAAAGAGAAAAATCAATCATGCGATAGCGCCCGCCGAAGGGTACTGAACCTATGGTGCGGTGCGCTGTTATTTCGGAAAGCAGCTCGTCATGCATATTGCATATTATTACGCCTAAAATGCCGTGCTCATTCATTTTTGTTCCTCCCTTCCGAATACCGCACCGCCGGAAATTTCGGCGTTTTCACTAACTTTTGCAAAGGGACCGACCAGCGCTATTTTGCCGTTTTCTTCGCCAACGGCAGCGCCTGCGCCGATTTCGGCGCCCTCACCGACCACCGCTCTGCGAATTTGAGCACCGGCGCGCACTACCGCTCCGGGCATTACGATGCTGTGCTCAACAAGCGCGCCGGACTCCACTTTCACCCCGGCAAACAGCACCGAACCAAGCACGGTTCCGCCGACGGTGCAGCCCTCCGTCACCATGGAATCGCGGATGTCAGCGCCCTTTTCCACCATCTGCGGCGGCATAACCGGGTTCTTGCTGTATATCTTCCAGCTTGGGTCGTAAAGATCAAGGGCGGGGTGCTCGGCGAGGAGATCCATATTGGCTTCCCAAAGGCTTTCGACAGTGCCGACATCCTTCCAGTAGCCCTCAAAGCGGTAGGCACAGAGGCACTCTCCGGCCTTGAGCATGACGGGAATTACGTTCTTGCCGAAATCGTTCTGAGAGGCGGGGGCAGCCTCGTCCTCTGTAAGAAATTTTTCTAATTTGTCCATGGAAAAGATATAGATTCCCATGGAGGCAAGGTTGCTTTTCGGATGCTTTGGCTTCTCCTCAAATTCGGTGATTCTGCCGTGCTCATCCGTGCTCAAAATGCCGAAGCGGGACGCCTCCTTCATGGGAACGGGTATCACCGCCACGGTGCAGGCGGCGTTCGCGGCAATATGCGCCGCCAGCATTTTGGAATAATTCATTTTGTAAATGTGGTCGCCGGAAAGCACCGCCACATACTCGGGGTTCCACCGGCGAATGAATTTCAGGTTCTGGTAGACAGCGTTCGCAGTGCCGCGGTACCAGTCACTTTTGCCGCTGCGCTGATAGGGCGGCAGAATGAACGCGCCGCCTCCGGTGCGGTTGAGATCCCAGCTTTGGCCGCCCCCTATGTACTGGGAAAGCTCAAACGGCTCGTACTGGGTCAGAATTCCCACAGTGTCGATGCCGGAATGAACGCAGTTCGACAGCGGAAAATCAATAATCCGGTACTTGCCGCCGTAGGGTACGGCGGGCTTCGCCAAATCCTTCGTCAGGGCATAGAGGCGGCTGCCCTGTCCGCCTGCAAGCAGCATTGCTATCATTTTTTTGCGCAAAAG
>USFO01000142.1 GCA_900553955.1 uncultured Oscillospiraceae bacterium | reverse complement strand
AAAGAATGGAGCAGCGCTGCTCCATTCTTTACTCTGTAAAGAATGATATGCTCTGTTCACGGAACGGCAATAACAGCCTTCGGGCTGATTGCAATATATTTAAGTTTATGCTTAAAAGGAGGAAAAACAAATGAAAAAACTTTTGTCACTGCTTTTGGCGGTGATAATGGCTGTTTCGGTGCTTCCGGCGACGGCGATAGCCGCAGAAGCGGACAGCCTTGACCTTTTGCCGCTGGGCGAGCCCGCAGCGCAAGAGGCGGAAGAACCCACGGCAGAACCTGCTGTTCAGGCGGGTACGGCAATGGGCAATGTATTGAAGGAATTGTTTATTTCAGTAAGCGAAATTGTGATTAACAGCGTGTCTGGTGTTGGTAGTTTTGATGAAAATACATATGCATATAATTTTGATACACCACTTCGTTCTAATCCAGCGTGCGTTATCAGTGCTGTTCCGGTTTCCGAAACCGCAACCATGAAGGTTCAGGTAAATGGCGGCGAATCTGTTGACCTTATACCGGATGATAGATACGAGTATTCTGGCATAAACTATGGCGCGAATGTTCTGAAACTTACCATAAGCGACAACGGCAAAGATATAGTCTATACATTTAATGTGAATTGTTACGCTCGTGCCGAAGTGAGCAAAGTAACAGACCCTGAAACGGGGAAAAGATATGATATGTATTCTTCGGAGGAGGAAGATAAAAGCAACAAAATATCGGATACATATTTTAAGCAACAGTCGGAGTACTGGGCGTTTATTCCCGATACATTAACGATGCTTGAATTAACAAAGTCCGGATATACTAATAAGGCTGCTACTGTTACATATAATGGAAATGAAAGTAACACTGTCGACATAAGCAATACGGATAGGATTGATGTTCGTGCGGTTATTCCGAATGAATCTGATTATACTTGGACGATTCATCTTGTAAAGAAAAAGAGCATGAGCATCGAGTTCGAAGTGCTGGAAGGTGCTCGTGTGCGCATTTGGGATAGCAATAAAGTTGAATATACCGCCAGAATAGACAATCCCAATGCCTTTGACAATGTGTATGAAAAAACAGTATATAACTATATTGTTATGAAAAAAGGCTATTTGTCTGCGGAAGGAAGTATCAATACTTCTGATGTAAACGGTCCGATTGAAATAACTCTTCAGCCGCTGCCCGCAAGTTCCCACAAGGAATATAACGGCGAGTGGACTAATTTCCGTGGAAACGGCGTAAATATGGCTATCCGCAGCGCCAAAACGCCCACCGCGGCAAAGTACACCAAGCTTAAATGGGCAGTAAAAATGAGTAATGAAAAATGGACATCTCCTACGCCGCCGATTATTCTTAATAATGTAGAAGTCGATGGTGAGGTGCGTGATGTACTCATTTGCGCGATGAAGAAGAAACTGTATATGGTTGACAAGGAAACGGGCAAAGTCCTTAAATCTTCGGCAATGAAGGGTAACGCCGGATTTGCAACAAACCCTGTTACTTATGCCGAGGGCATGGTATTTGTCCAGTTGTCTAACCAGATACAGGCGTTTGATGCAACCACATTGCAGTCCGTATGGCTTAGTGAAAAGATTGGCGGTCAGACTATTTCGCCGATAACTTACCACAATGGATATATATACATTGGTACATGGTATGGCGAATCGACTGAGGCAACTTTCGCGTGTTTCTCTGTTGCTGATGAAAAACCTGATCAAACAACAGAAACTAAATATGCTACATGGACAGTTAAGCATAAAGGTGGCTTCTACTGGGCAGGCGCTTATGCAACCGATAACTACGTTGTTTTCGGTTCTGACGACGGAACCAGCGAGGGCGATTACACTGCAAATGCAATTCTGTACAGCGTAAAGCCCGAAACCGGCGAAATTATCGACAAAATCGAAGGCATCAAGGGCGATATTCGTTCCACCGTTGCCTACTACGAAGGCGCTTGCTACGCCGTAACCAAGGGAGGCTTGTTCCTTAAAGCGCCCATCAGTGCGGACGGTCACTTCGACCACGACGCGTTCCAGACCGTTGAAATGGGCAATATGTGCACCAGCACCCCGATTATTTACAACGGCAAAGCGTTCATCGGAACTTCCGGCGCGTCGCAGTTTGGTTCTCCCGGTACGCTGAACGTCATTGACGTGAACACCATGAAAATTGTGGAAAACGTCACTCTGCCCGGCTATCCGCAGGCTCCGATGCTTATGACCACGGGCTATGAGGAAGAAACCGGCGACGTGTATATTTACACCACCTACAATGCGCCTCCCGGTGGTCTGTACTGCGTAACTTGGAACACCAAGGACGACACTTTCAGCCTTGAGCACATCTTTGTTCCGGAATCTTCCATGCAGCAGTACTGCCTCGGTTCTCCTATCTGCGACAGCGAAGGAACCATTTATTACAAAAATGACTCCGGCTACCTGTTCGCCCTTGAAGTGGACAACGAAGCCGTTGCAAAGGACGTTGAGGAGCTTATTGCCTCCATCGGCACTGTCACCAAGGACAGCGGCGAAGCAATCAAAGCTGCCCGCGACGCATACAACGCTCTCACCGAGGAGCAGAAAGCCCTTGTTTCCAAAGAGGCGCTCGACACCCTCGTAAAGGCGGAAAAGATTTACGATATGATTCAGAGCAGCAACAAGCCCGGCACGCTGCCCGGCGGCAAGACCGAC
>USFO01000141.1 GCA_900553955.1 uncultured Oscillospiraceae bacterium | reverse complement strand
CGGCGCGGTAGCGCCCTCGCCTCCCTCTGAGGGGTTTGGCTTTCGAGCGCCGCCGGTGGCGGATACAGTGAGAAAGGCAAGCCGCTGCCGTCCGCAAGTGCAAGGCGTATGCCGAAGCACGAGCGGCGGGCGGCGAGGGGGCAACGGTGGCACGGCGTATAACGGATGAAAACGCCGTGACGGAAGGAGAGATACACCGAGTATGTGCGAAAGCAGTAGGTATAGACAAGAACTAATCTATAATGATACCTGTATCATTTAGTGCACGTCTACACCTTAGTGTAAACAGCGGCCTCGCGTTATCTCTCCCTCAGTCGTACTGCCTAAATCCTTAATGCAGTCCGACAGCTCCCTCCTCAGAGGGAGCCGAGGGCGCTCCCGCGCCGTGCACAGATTTGACGCGGTACGTAATTCCACATTCCACATTATTCTGTGCCTCTGCCCCATCAAAATGTGCCGCCACGGGCGGCACACCTAAACTTTGCGCCTAAGGGCGCAAAACATAACCCGCCTAAAGGGCGGACATAACCGCGCCGCAGGCGCGATATAACCCGCGGCTTTGCCGCGGATATAACTGCGGCGCACCGCGCCGCAATATTCTCTCAGATTGCCATTCCCGCGGCGTGTCCGGTGGTGAAGGCTATCTGTAAATTGTAGCCCCCTGTTTCCGCGTCCAAATCCAGCACCTCTCCGGCGAAGTACAGTCCCTGTACAAGCTTCGACTCCATGGTTTTGGGGTCGACCTCCTTGACGGAAACGCCCCCGGCGGTGATTATCGCCGTTTCTATGGGGTCAAGCGCCGTGGGGGTTATGCCGAACGCCTTTATCGCCCGCACAAGGGCGGCGCGCTGCTCCTTTGTGACGGAATTCACTTTAATTTCCGGCGGTATGCCGCTTGCGGCGACCACATAGGGAACAAAGCTCCGGGGAAGCAGCTCGTCCAAGGCATTCGCAAAGTCGCGGTTCAGCTTTTCGCCGAAATCCCGCAGAATACGCCCGTCAAGCTCCTGCTCGGAAAGCCCGGGCTTCAAGTCAAGCTCCATTCTGTATTCTGAAACCGGTGCGCTCATATAGGTGCTCGCGGTGAGCACCAGCGGGCCGGAAACTCCCTCATGGGTGATGAGCATTTCCCCCAATTCTTCGTATATGGGCTTCTTTTTGCCGCTTTGATAAAGGCGCATGGTCACATTCTTTAGGGAAAGCCCCGCGGCTTCGGAAAGATTTTCCTTCGCAGAAACACCCACAAGGGAGGGGCGGGGTTCGACTATGGTATGTCCCGCCTGCCTTGCCAGCTTGTAGCCGTCTCCGCAGGAGCCTGTGAGCGGGTAGCTCATACCCCCGGTGGCGACGACGACTTTAGGTGCGCGAAAGAACCTGCCGTCCTCCGTAAGCACACCCACAAGCGCGCCGTCCTCAAACATAAGCTTCTGCGCTCTGCCCTCCTCCAAGGTAACATTCCTGTTCTTTATGAAAAGCTGCAAAGCATCGGCAATATCCATGGCTCTGTCCGACTGTGGGAACACCCTCCTGCCTCGCTCCGTTTTGAGCTTTACCCCGAGCTTTTCAAAAAGCTCCGTGGTGTTCTTGGGCGCAAAGCGGCTTATGGCGCCGTAGAGAAAGCGTGGGTTGCGCCGCACGTGGCGCAGAAATTCCTCCGGCTCACATTCGTTGGTCACGTTGCAGCGGCCCTTGCCCGTCACAAGAATTTTTCGTGCAGGGCGTTTGTTGCGTTCAAGCAGCAGCACCCGTCTGCCGTTTTGGGCTGCGTAGCCCGCAGCGGCGCAGCCCGCAGCGCCCGCTCCGATGATTATAGCGTCGTAATCAAATCTCTCCGTCATCGTTCTTCTCGTAAACCTCGTATTCTTCCCAAACCTTTTCAAGGTGCGCAAACGTTGCGGAAATTTCATCCCTGCGGCGAATTCCTATGGCAACCATCAGCGCATTGATAAGCGAAAGAGGCGCAACAAGGGAATCCGCAAAGGAGGTCATATCGCTTCGTGCAAGCAAAATTCTGTCGCTGTATTCGATAATGGGGGCGCTGTGGCTGTCCGTAAGGGCGATTACCGTGGCTCCCTGGTCGTGGGCGTACTTCGCCGCCTTGAGGGTTCGCTTGCTGTACCGCGGGAAGGTTATTGCAATGAAAACATCGCCTTCGCCGATGTGCATAATCTGCTCAAAAACCTCGCTGGTGCTGCTGGTGGCGATGTTGCGAACATTCTCGAAAATATTATAGAAATAAAAGCTGATAAAGCTTGCCAGCGAAGCGGAGCTTCTTACGCCGAGAATATAGATGTGCTTTGCGGTGACTATGGTGTCCACCACACGGTTGAACTCATCCACGGAGGTATCCTCGAGGGTGCGGCGGATTTTTTCAATGTCCATGTTGAGGACCTTGGTCAGCACGTCGGCGCTGTTCATGCGGTCGCTGGTGATTTCAATGCGCTGAACGGTGGTCAGCTTGTTGCGAATCATTTCCTGCAAAGCGTGCTGAAGCTCCGGATAGCCGTTGTAGCCGAGTTCGGAAGCGAAGCGCACAACTGTGGATTCGGAAACGCCGACAACTTCGCCAAGGCGCGCTGCGGTCATAAAAGCAGCCTTGTCGTAATGCTCCAAAATGAAGTTGCCGATTCGCTTCTGTCCCTTTGAAAAGCCGTGCATATTTTCGGATATTCTATGTAAAAAATCCTTGTTCATATAGTGGAGTCCTCCCCTGAAAAATATCTATATGAACT
>USFO01000140.1 GCA_900553955.1 uncultured Oscillospiraceae bacterium | reverse complement strand
CCGCCGGAGCAGAAAACAGCGGCGGGAGTGGGGAGAGCGTGAGCACCGAGCAGGGCGGCGAAGAGAAGCAAACCGTCCCCGAAGAAACAGGATATTCCATTGACGAAAACAGGTTTCTTTCTGCAAAAATGGTTTCGTTTATTCCGGAACCACCTGAATGGTACTACGAACGGCTTCAACAAGGCGCGGTCGTTGACATTTCATTCAGTGTTCCCACCGGATGGGACTGTGTTCCGCTATATGATGCTCAAAATGAGCTTTCGGGACTGAGTTTTACCTCCGATTCTTTCGACAAGTCGGACGGTATATGCCGAATTTTTATCTACGAAGGCGATGGCAGCATCTATGAGCGGCTTACGGAACACAACTTTACGTTGATTCACAAAGATGAAAACAGCTATTTTAAGATTGAAGCGCCATATGCCGAAGCTGCAAGCTACGCGCTCACATATTTTTCGGGCAGACAGGGCGACAGCGATGAGTCGCAGCCGTCCTACCTACGCAGTTATCAGCTCCAATTTGACGGATATGTGGTTGACTGCTATGTTTTTATAAATGCGAATGATTCCGATACACTTTCTGCCGAAGAAGCCGCATGCGATGACTTTATCGCATCGATAAAATTATTTTAGTTCATTAAATACAGGTGCTTTGTATGCTCCGCGTGCATATATTTTATCTGAATTATAAAAATACAGCACATTTGTATGGGAACAACCAGCCTCTCCACTGCAATGGTCAGGACGCTTAAGCGGGGCAGCACTATCGGGTACTATCGTTCTGTAACCAACAGAATCAGTAGCTTTACTATTGAAAAAATACTGTTTTGGGTCGACACTTGGTATCGTACCGCCCTCTGTTTGCGGGGTTGTGATCAGCTGTGTAGCGGAAAATTGAGATGGGTGCGCAGAAAAATGTACAGCACGGGGTGTAAACGCTATCCCTTGTCGCGGATACAACCCCTCAGTCATAGGTGGTTTCTAATTAAAGGCATCAAGGCGTTGGTTTGCCCCTTTGCCGTTCTCCGCTCACGCTTCGGCTTGCGCTATTCTCGCGTTCGCGGACGGCGGCAGTCGAAATTCCTCGCTTCATCCTCCACAGGAGGCGCTCGGAATTTCTACCCTTACACAGGGGAGCCGAGAACGCGCTCAGCTTACAAAGGTGCAAGCCGCGGTTAAGCCCGCCGGGGCGGGCTGCCCTCATCCGTCACGGCGCGGCGCAGCGCCGCACCGCGCCACCTTCCCCAAGGGGAAGGCTATGGCGGCTCCGCCGCAGACCGCAGAGTTTGCCTCTGTGAGCACAGGGGAGCCGAGAAGTGCGCTTAATATAGCGTTCACCGCCGTTTGCGGCGCGGGTTCACTCTCTTTTCTCAAGGAGAACCACGGCGTGGGCGGCGATTCCGCTGCCGCCGATACCGAGGCCCTCCTCGGTGGTGGCTTTCACATTTACGCTCGCCGCGTCCGTGCTCAAGGCCGCCGCCAAGGCTGCTCTCATAGCGTCAATATGCGGCGCGAGCTTCGGCTTTTCGGCGATAATCGTGCAGTCGGCATTCACCAAAACAAAGCCGGTGCTCAAAACCTCCTCGTAGCCCAAGCGGAGCAGCTCAAGGCTGTTTGCACCCTCATATTTCGGGTCGCTGTCCGGAAAATGGCGGCCTATGTCCGGCAGACATACTGCGCCGAAAAGTGCGTCCGTGAGCGCGTGACAAAGAGCGTCCGCGTCGGAGTGCCCAAGCAGCCCCTCCGTGTGCGGAATTTCCACCCCGCCGAGCACCAACCGCCTCCCGGCGGCGAAGCGGTGAACGTCGTAGCCGTGACCTATTCTAATCATTCCTCGGAAGCCCCCTTCAAAAACGCCTCGGCGATGAGCACGTCCTCCGGCGAAGTGATTTTTATGTTTTTTCGGCTGCCGAGTGTCAAAAATACCCGGCGGCCGTCGTTCTCAAAAACCCGGCTGTCGTCCGTCCAGTCGGAAAGCTCCCGAAAGGCGCGCTCCATGGCGGAACGGTAAATTTCAAGGTCGAAAATTTGAGGCGTTTGCGCCGCAAAAAGCTTTTCCCGGGCGGGAGTATATTCCACGAAGCCGTTTTTGCGGCCGTACTTCACGGTGTCCGTCACCGGAACGGCGAGCACCGCACCGCCGCAGCGAAAAGCGTCGTCGGCGCAGCGGGTAATGTCCTTTGGTGTGACCAGCGGGCGTGCGCCGTCGTGAATGGCGACAAATTCCGCCGCCGCAGAAACCGCCGCAACGCCGTTTCGCACGGAAGCGGCACGGTTCTCGCCGCCCTCGACCACGGCTTTCAGCTTGTCAATGCCGTATTTCTCCGCCATTTTGCGAACGGCCTCAACGGAGGAGGGCTTTGTAACCACCACGATTTCTTCAATGATCGGGCAGCGCTGAAACGCCGCCATGCTCCGCGCCAAAACCGGCTTGCCGCAAAGCTCGATAAACTGCTTGTCCTCGCCGCCCATTCGCTGAGAGGAGCCCGCCGCCACTATGACCGCCGCGGTAAAGGGCGTTCCGAACAGCGCGTTTTCAAAGTAATCCTCCATATCGGCACATCCTTTCGGAAAAATTTCTTTACACAGCTATTTTATCACGAATTTTTCGGTTTTACAATACGATTTTGGGAAGTGAGATACAATTGGTAATAATAAGACTTCGTTATTGGTGAAAGAGGGCAAATCTGTGGTGTGCGGCGGTAGCCGCCTCGGCTCCCTCTGAGGAGGGAGC
>USFO01000139.1 GCA_900553955.1 uncultured Oscillospiraceae bacterium | reverse complement strand
AGTCGCGGTGTTTTAATCCCTTTTCACCGCGACAGCTCCCTCCTCAGAGGGAGCCGAGGCGGCTACCGCCGCAAGCCACAGATTTAGCTTTGCTGTCGAAATTCGGTGTAAACGCTATCATTGGTCGCCGATATAACCCCTCAGTCAAGCCTTTCAGTCACCTCTGTGCACTATTCCGCATTCTTAAATTCCCAAAAAAAATTTATTTTTTCTCCAAAACCCTATTGACAAATCCCTACCGGGGGACTATACTATGTTCATGATATATGAATGCTTATTCATATGTTCATATCATCATATATCAAAGGAGAGAAACTTTCATGGCGGATATTCATCCCGAACACGCACATATCATTCAGCAAACAAAGGCAAGTATGCCAAGCGACGAGGTTCTTGTAAAGGTGGCGGATGTTCTGAAGCTCTTCGGCGACCCCACCAGAATCCGCATACTCGCCGCCCTTTCCGAGGGGGAAATGTGCGTCTGCTGCATCTGCGACCTGCTCGGCATGAGCCAGTCCGCCGTTTCTCACCAGCTTTCAATACTCAAGGCGGCGAAGCTTATAAAAAGCCGCCGGGAGGGCAAACAGATATACTACTCCCTTGACGACGCCCATGTGGGTGCGATACTCTGCACCGGCATCGCCCATGTTTCGGAGCAATAAGGAGGTTTTAAGCTATGGCACACAAGCATTGTAATTGCTGCGGCGGCAACGAGGACTGCTGCCGCAAATCCGAGCATCTTCACGAACATCATGACCACGAACACGAGCACGGCGGCGGCGAAAACACCAAGCGTGACATAATTATCGTGCTCGTATGCGCCGCCGTTTTTGCGCTGAGCTTCATTCCCGCTCTTGAGCCGTACACCCTGTGGTTCTGCCTTGCAGCGACGGTTGTTGCCGGCCGTGAAACCCTTATCGAGGGCATAAAAGGAATTTTCCGCCTTGATTTCGGCGAGGAAGCCCTTATGACCATTGCCGTTATAGCGGCGTTCGCCATAGGCGACTTCCGCGAGGGCACCATGGTAGCCCTGCTTTTCTCTTTGGGCGAGGGGCTTGAGGATCTTGCCGTGGATCGCTCCAAGGAGAGCATAGCCGCCCTTGCGGATATCCGTCCCGATATGGCGAATGTCGTCACCGAAGGAGGCATTGAACCTCGCCGCGCCGAAGAAATCGCCGTGGGCACAAGGATTTTTATAAAAGTCGGCGAACGCGTTCCCCTTGACTGCAAAATTATCGGTTCCTCCGTCACTGCGGACGTCTCCGCCCTCACCGGAGAAAGCCTCCCTGTGACCATAGCCGAGGGCGATATTCTCAAGGCGGGCTGCGTGGTTCTCGAAAGCCCCGCCACCGGCGAAACCGTAAGCGAATACGGCGATTCCGCCGCCGCAAGAATAATCGACATGGTGCAGAACGCCTCCGAAAAGAAAGGCGCCACCGAAAAATTCATCGGCAAATTCTGCCGCATATATACCCCGGTCGTCATAGCTCTTGCCGCTGCGGTTTTCCTCGGCGGCTGGCTCACCGGGCTGCTTCCCGCCTTCGAGGCCGCCCACCGGGCGCTGGTATTCCTTGTTTCGAGCTGCCCCTGCGCTCTGGTGCTCTCCGTTCCCCTCTCCTACTTTGCGGGAATAGGCTCCGCCTCTAAAAACGGCGTTCTCATCAAAGGCTCCGAATACTGCGAACGCCTTGCTCAAACGAAAAACGCCGTTTTCGATAAAACCGGCACCCTCACCTCCGGCAAGCTGCACATTTCCGAAATTGCGCTTCATTCCGAGCTTTCCGAGGAAGAGGTTCTCCGTTTGGCAAGCGCTGCGGAGACATTCTCCACCCACCCGGTGGCGAAATGCGTTGTGGAAAGCGCAAAGGCGCGCGGCATAGAAATTCCCGCCGCGGAAAACCTCACCGAAACCGCCGGGGAGGGAGTCACCGTAACCGCAGAGGGCAAGCAAATCGCCTGCGGCAACGAAAAGCTCTTTAACCGCTTGAGCATCAGCCTTGAGCACGCAAAGCCCGCCAATCTCTATGTGGCGGTGAACGGCGTGCTCGCGGGCAGCATTTCCCTTGAGGACACCCTCCGTCCGGAGTCCGCCGAGGCCATAAAGCAGCTTCATAAGCTGGGCGTTGAGCACGCATATATGCTCACCGGCGACAATGAGCATGCCGCCGCTAAAATCGCTTCACAATGCGGCTTGGACGGCTATTATGCTTCCCTTATGCCGGAGGACAAGGTCACCCGCGTGGAGGAAATCAAAAGGAGCGGAACCACCGTGTTCACCGGCGACGGCATAAACGACGCTCCGGTGCTCGCCGCCGCGGATGTAGGCGCCGCCATGGGCATGGGCAGCGACGCCGCCATAGAATCCGCCGACATAGTCCTTATGCAGGGCGGCGTTTCCGCCCTTGTCAAGGCCATAGCCATCTCCCAAAAAATCATGCGCTGCGTTCATCAGAACGTTGCGTTCATCATGGCGGTAAAGGTCGCCGTGCTCATCCTCGGCGTGCTCGGCTACGCACCCATTTGGCTTGCGGTTTTCGCAGACGTGGGCGTTTGTATGCTCGCGCTTCTCTGGGCGCTGCGCCTGCTCCGCATAAAATTCTGACTGTTTTCTCCCATTTTTTATAGTGCCCCCGATGAATGTCGGGGGATTTTTTTAGTGGAACGCAGCGGCACGACAAATCTGTGCATTGGCGAGGAAACGCCCTCGCCTCCCTCTGAGGAGGGAGGTGGATTTTTGCCCCGCAGGGGCAAAAA
>USFO01000138.1 GCA_900553955.1 uncultured Oscillospiraceae bacterium | reverse complement strand
GAAAACCCTTGACATGGCGCCCGTTGGCGAGGTTTCCACCCCGGCGGAGGAACCGACACAGCCGGCAGAACCCGCACAGCCCGCCGAGCAGGAGCAGCAGCCTTTGGAAGAACCTGTTCAGGAAGCAGAGCTGCCCGAAGAGGCGGAGGTACAGGCGGCAGGAATTGGTGGGGCTGTACCCTTTGCGGCGGATAAAAATATCGGGGTGGACGGGCTATTTACTCTTACATACACAGCTGCGAGCGAAGGCAGTATTGAAGAGGTTGGTACTGCTGCAAGATCCGGAGGTACCGGTAAAGCTTATGTTATAACGCTTCCGGAAGATACAGAGATAAAAGCATTCGCCGCATTGCAGGAATCGGCAACATTCTCCGGCATAGGAACTAAACTTCACTCAAAAGGTATTCCGACGGTCGAAGAATACATAGAAAATGAAAAATTTGAAACACAAGCTCCACAGTATAAATTGTTTATATATAAAGCTACGACTTTCAAGTCCGGCTATCAGCTTCCGGTGAGAAATGTCAAAGGTTTTGGCATATATATTCAAGATACAACAGTTAATTCCTACGACACGATATTCGTTCAGATAGAAGTCAAACAGGAAGGAATAGGTATGGAGGGCGAAGGAACAAAGGAAAGCCCTTACATTATCAGAACCTCCGAGAACCTGAAAACAATATCTGACAAATGCAACGCGGGCGAAAAATTTGCAAATACATATTTCAAAATAGCGGATGATGTTGAAAGTGTAACCATTCCCGAAGAGTGGAAGCCAATAGGGAGCCCACAGAAAAAGGTAACGAAGAAGGGAAATGTTGTTTATATAAAGAGGCCTTTTTCCGGCAATTTTGACGGCAACGGAAAGACAATAGTTGTTCCCAAAGATAGCCTGTCCTTGTTCGGTGCACCGCTTGGCTGCACTGTTGAAAACCTCAATATTTACGGAGAAAAAATTCCGGGCTACGGTCTTTTTGAAGGCTATACCGTTGGCTGCACCGGAACAATTAAGAATATAACAATTAAATCCGGTTCACATATTCTCAAATCCGGACTTATCGGCGGTTACGGCAACGAATCTGTGAATATTTACGACTGCACTATCGAAAAAGGTGTTGTAATCGGCGACGACGGCACTTGGGGCGACCTTGGTGATACCAAAGAAACATACGCTTTTGTAGGTGAAATAAATCATCAGGATATGATAGGCTCCTTCTGCGGCGCGTGGAACGGCACTATTACCAATTGTGTCAGCTACGCAACCGTGTACGGACGCAATTACGTCGGCGGTATCGTCGGCTTCAAGGGTCAGTCTATGCGTAAGTGCATTGTGAATAACTGTACATTCTACGGTGATGTTATTGCCACAGGCGAGGGCGTTGGCGGCATCGTCGGCAGCGGTTATTTTGCAGGTTCTGCACCGAACAGCCCATGCGTGACCATTGAAAACTGCTATGCAGTTGGTAATATAAAGGGTAAAGATAAGGTTGGTGGCGTTTTTGGTGGTGAACTCGGTGTTTACAACAACTGGGATAACGGTATCGGCAGAGTGAGAGGCAACTACTTCAGCGGAACTGTTTCTGCAACCGGGGAAAACGCCTATATTGGCGGAGTAATCGGCTTTATGAGGTCTATGGATATCTATAATGATATTCAGAGTAACTATTTCACTGACGATTGCGGAGCGGCAAACGGAATAGGAGCTGTTGAGTTTGTTTACAACAAAGATAAAGTAAATTATGACACATATATGAAATATGGTCGCGATGACGACCCGATGACCTCCGAGCTTGTTACAAAAAAGATAACCCGTGCTCAGGTTACGAACGGTGAGCTTGTAAAGCTGCTCAATTCCGGCAAATACGGCAGAGATAATTGGCAGCAGGGCAGCGAATATCCTGTATTCGGCGAAGGTAAACACATTATAGGAATAACTTCGCTACGCCTTTACGATGATTCTGTCAACATTCCGCTCGAAGCTGGTCACAGCATTCCACATAATGGTGGGTATGAGTCACTTTATGAAAGGGATATCCTTGTAAAGTACAGTGATGGCACGCAGGAAATGCTGAAAGCTTCCGAGGGCGAGTTTGGCGGTGTTGACTTTAACGAAACACAGAAAGTGCAGCTTGCAACCCTTACCTACGGAAATTATATGCTAACTTTTGGTATAAGAGTATATAAAGCCGAAACCGGCAAAATGAAAGTTTTCCTTCAGGTTCTGGGCGACAGCGAGCACGGTGAAAACGGCGAAGTTCACACACTCAAGAACGGCGGTCTGACCGAATGGCTCCCGATGACCGAGTTCGACGGTGTGCCAAACAATTATACTGTTTGGACTTTTATAAATAATGCACTTAAAAATACCGAAATAATCATAGAATATGATACGAGCAATAGCAAATATTTTGTTAAATATAACGGTTCAAAACTTTACGAAGGTACAAATGGCGAGAATTCCCGCTGGCAGTTTACGATAAACGGCGTAAACGGTATTTTCCATAGCAGAAGCCAAAGGAGTTCTACGTATCAGGAACTCTCCGATGGCGATGTAATCGTTCTTTATTACACCGATGATTACACCAAAGAAAACCCGACCGCAAACTACGATGAAGTAAAAGCGGTGAAAGAGCTTATAGAAGCTATCGGCACTGTCACCAAGGACAGCGGAGACGCTATCGCGGCAGCGCGCAAAGCGTATGATATGCTTGGTGATGCAGAAAAGAGCTATGTGGACAACTACGACAAGCTCGTTAAAGCGGAGCAGATTTACGATATGATTCAGAGCAGCAACAAGCCCGGCACGCTGCCCGGCGGCAA
>USFO01000137.1 GCA_900553955.1 uncultured Oscillospiraceae bacterium | reverse complement strand
TCGGCGGCATTTTTCTTCGCAATGTACTCGTTGACGGCTGTAAGATCAATCACTTCGTTCAAAACGGCCTCGTTGTCTGCGCGGTTGGGCAGCATGTGCGGGAGCAAAGTGTGCATAGAGTCGGTATCACGAATCCAAACTCCATCCTTACGGTCGCCGTGTTTGCGTTTTTTCTTATCCAATGGTGTTTCCTCCATTCCTGATTATTTCAGCGGATAATCAAAACGATTATATAACATTTGCCTTTCGCGGTCAACTTTTTTGAAGGTTAAGCCGAAAAATTAAGATATATTTAAGGATTTGGTCGAAAATTGCAATGGTTTTGTGATGAAAAAACAAAAGTCGGTTTTTTGTCCGCCGTGCTTTGCGTTTGCCTTCGGCAACGAAGGGAGCGAATGTTTATTTATACAGTGTGGGTATAGTGATGGTCAAGTTATTTGCATATGAGGATATTCATCTGCTTATACACGAATACGGCAGCTAACGCATTCAAGCTAAAACAAAACTGATTCCGCCGAAAAAGCGAAATCAGTTTATTCCGTAAAATTTAATTTTTTGTTTGTGCATTACTTTTTGATAGGAACAGCATCGTACTCTTTCATACAGTCGGCACATAGATAATAGTAGTATCGTCTTCCCATAGAATCAACAATTTTGCATCTAGCAACTTTAACATTTTCTTTATCGCAAAGCTCACAAGTGCCAAGACAAGGATCAAGATTTGCAGATTTTTTGGCACCATTTTAAGATGATTGCGCTTTATCAGACGCATTGGTAATATGTTTAGAAGTAATATATCTTATACTTTTCATTTCTGAGCAAATAGCATCCGTATTTTCGATTAGCTGACCAAATCCATATAATGTGAAAGACGACACCCAAGAGCTAAGAGAGCCGACAATAATCACTAACCAGCCACTCAATGTTTCTGTTGCTGATGGATAATAAGAATCGTTCGCTTCCGCGATTATGATGCTTCCGACGATAATCGAACCTATGATACCTAAAATAGCAAGTGCTGTTGCCGCTGATTTCATTTTGTCACTTATATTGTCAAACATTTTGAATCTCCTCCTAAATTTTAGTTTAGATATATTATAAAGCATAAAATGACTTGTGTCAATAGCGCAACGACATTTTCACAAGGTTTATTGATTACGAAAACCGCCTAAAATTATATTAGAGGTGATTTTTGTGAAAGCGGAATATAAGGAGCTGTATGAAAAATTCGGACTTAACGTTGTGTATTACAGAAAAAGAAAAAAGCTGACGCAATTACAGCTGGCGGAGCTTGCGGACATTGACAGAAGTCATGTCAGCGCCATAGAGCTTGGAAACGTCGGCGTCTCTTTTGATGTGATTTTCAAGCTGTGCGAGGTTTTGGACGTAAGCCCAAAGGAGCTGTTTGATTTCAGGTGATTAACATAGATATAAAAAACAGCCGCCGCTGTAATGTACGCCCCAAAGGTCAGACACTTTTGTGGGCGTATTCAATTGTGAGTGTCTGCTTTTTATCAGAAAGTTATTGGTATGCTTTGCCCAACAGATAATTTTGTGGGTGTCACGCTTGTAAACGGCATTGTAATATAGTATAATTATGTTTTAAGATAAAGTATAAAGGCATAATGGGAGGACAAATGAAAGCGGCTTTTTATACATTGGGTTGCAAGGTCAACCAATACGAAACGCAGATTATGGAGCAGGCTTTTCAAAAAGCGGGCTTTGAAATAGTGGATGCGGAAGCCTCTGCGGATGTTTACGTGATAAACTCCTGCACCGTAACCGGGGTGGGGGATAAAAAATCCCGCCAGATGCTCCGGCATTTCCGCCGCAAAAATCCTAATGCGGTAATCGCCCTGACGGGCTGCTACGCTCAGGCGTTCCCGGAGCAGGCCTCCGCTCTTATGGAGGCGGACGTCGTTACCGGAACGGCGGACAGAGCGCAGCTTCTGCCCGCGGTGCTGGATGCCCTTGACGGCAAAAGGGTGGTGCATGTTTCTCCTCACAGCGAGGACGAGGGCTTTGAGCCGATGCAGGCGGAGGGTATGCTCGACCGCACCCGCGCCTTTGTGAAAATCGAGGACGGCTGTGACAACAGCTGCTCATACTGCATAATTCCCAAGGCGAGGGGGCATGTGCGCTCCAAGCCTCTGCGGGATTTGGAGCGGGAGCTTGAGAGCCTTGTTTCAAGAGGCTACAACGAGGTTGTCCTTTCCGGAATAAACCTGCCCTTCTACGGCAGGGATTTGGGGATTTCGCTTGTGGATGCGGTGGAGCTTGCCTGCGATATTGTTCCCAGGGTGCGCCTCAGTTCCCTTGAACCGGAGCTGCTCAAGAGGGAGGACGTGGAACGCCTTGCGAAGCTTCCGGAATTCTGCCCACAGTTCCACCTTTCGCTTCAAAGCGGCTGTGACAGAACCCTTGCCGCCATGCGCCGCCGCTACAATACGAACACCTACCGCGAGGTGGTGAAGAATATCCGCGAATTTTTCCCGGAGGGGGCAATCACCACGGATATAATCGTCGGATTTCCCGGCGAAACGGAGGAGGATTTTGAGGAAAGCTGCGCCTTCATCGAGGAAATCGGCTTTGCGAAGGTGCATATTTTCCCCTATTCCCGCAGAACCGGAACCGACGCCGCCGTTATGCCGAATCAAATTCCCAATTCCGTAAAGACAGAGCGCTGCGCCGCCATGGCAAAGCGTGCGGATGCGGTTCGCGCAAAATTCCTTGAGCGGCAGGTTGGCAAAACCGAGTCCGTGCTCATCGAAGCGCCGGTTCTCAAGGAGATCGAGGACAACATCCCCCTCGGCCCACTTCATAACCC
>USFO01000136.1 GCA_900553955.1 uncultured Oscillospiraceae bacterium | reverse complement strand
TAAAGCTTGAGAAGGCAATGACCCATTTTGGCGTGGAACTGGCGGGAAAGGTGTGTATGGACGTGGGCGCCTCCACCGGCGGCTTTACGGACTGTATGCTCCAAAGCGGCGCGTCAAAGGTCTATTCCGTGGATGTGGGCTACGGTCAGCTTGCATGGAACCTTCGCCAAAGCGAAAAAGTGGTGAACCTTGAACGCACAAACATAAGATATATCACGAAAGAACAGGTTCCCGATACCGTGGACTTTGTGAGCATAGATGTTTCCTTCATCTCCCTCGGTCTTGTAATTCCGGTGCTGCCGCCGCTGCTTGCGGACGACGCCATGATGGTCTGCCTTGTAAAGCCACAATTTGAAGCGGGCAGGGAAAAGGTGGGTAAGCATGGCGTTGTTCACGACCCCGCAACCCATATCGAGGTGCTTGAACGCGCCGTGGGCTTTGCGAAAAAATCCGGCTTCGGCATTGTGGGAATTGAGTTCTCTCCCATAAAAGGGCCCCAGGGCAACATTGAGTATCTTATGGTTCTTTCAAGAAGCAAGCCCGAGCTTGATATAAGCGGCGACGATATAAGAAAACTTGTGGAATCCTCCCATGACGAGCTTGATAAAAAGGAGGCTTTGCAGCCATGAAAAAAGCAGGCATAATAAAGCTGCACAATAAAAAATCAAATGTTTTCATTGTTGCAAACCTCAGCAGAAAAGCGGTTATTCCCTGCGCCGAAAGGCTTATTGCTCTTTTGAAAAAGCACAAAATCGGAATAGCCATGGATTTATCCGCACGGGAAACATTCGCCGAAGCAGAGGTGGAATTTGTTTCCGCCAAAGACGGCTTTGCCGCCGCGGATATGATTTTTGTAATCGGCGGCGACGGAACAATTCTCCGTGCGGCGAAAACCGCGCTTATCTACGACAAGCCGATTCTCGGAATTAACGCAGGCCGCCTCGGATTTCTTTCCGACATAGAGGCGGACGATCTTTCGGTAATAGAAAAGCTGTTCACCGAAGGCTGCAAGATTGAAAAACGCTCCGTGCTCAAGGTTACGGTGGGGGAAAAATCCATGTACGCCATAAACGATGTGTTCGTAACCTACTGCGAACCCGGCAAAACCGCCGAGCTCTTTGTTGAGTGCGGCGAGCACGAGGTATGCCGCTATCGCGCAGACGGAATCGTTCTTGCCACACCGGATGGTTCTACTGCTTATTCCATGTCCGCCGGAGGCCCAATCATAGACACCACATTCGACGCAATAGTGATGACTCCGGTTTGCCCTCATTCTCTCATTTCGCGCTCGATAGTTTTCTCTGCGGATAAGATTATCAATGTGGGTTCTTCCTTTAACGGTGATGAAGAAAAGGTGGATGTTGTCATTGACGGAGAGAAGATGTTCTGCATAACAAAGGGCGACAAGGTGACCGCGAGGGTTTCAGACAAGTACATTAAGTTTATAAATATTTCCGGCCGCGGATTTTACGAAGTGCTCAACCAAAAAATAATAGGAAGAATATGAGGGGATATTAAAATGAAAACCAAACGCCATTCCAAAATTTTAGAGCTTATTTCCGAACGGGATATAAATACTCAGGAGGAGCTGCTTGCCTACCTCAGAGCCGCAGGCTTTGATGTGACTCAGGCGACGGTTTCCCGCGACATAAAGGAGCTGCGCCTTGTAAAGACCATGGTTTCCGACGGCAAGTACCGCTACGCTCCCTCCGCAAGCGACAGCAATGCAGACATCGGCACTAAATACGCCGTTTTCAGCCAGTCCACAAGAAGCGTGGACTGCGCCGGAAATATGGTGGTGGTAAAGTGCTTTAACGGAATGGCGAACGCCGCCTGCGCGGTGCTCGACGCTATGAATCACGAGGGAGTTGTGGGCTCCGTGGCAGGGGACGATACCATTCTTGTGGTTATGCGCGATGAAAAATCCGCAAGCACTTTGGTCGGCAAAATAAAAGAGCTTATTGGCTGATACATACGGCAAAGGAGGGCTTTAGCGATGCTTTCCCAACTTTTTATAAAGAACATAGCGGTAATCGAAAGCGCGTCCGTTGATTTCGAGAACGGATTTAACGTCTTTACCGGCGAAACCGGCGCAGGTAAATCCATACTTATCGACGCCATCAATGCCGTCCTCGGCGGCAGAACCAGCCGCGACCTTGTGCGCACCGGCGAAAGCAAGGCGTTTGTTTCCGCGGTTTTTTCCGATATTTCTCAGAAGGTAAAAACCACTCTTGCAGAGCTCGGCTATGACGCGGATGAAGATGAGCTTATGATTTCCCGTGAAATTTCCTCCGAGGGTAAGAATGTATGCAAGATAAATGCGCGTCCCGCAACGGTAAGCGCACTCAAGCAGCTTTCCGGAGCGCTTATTGACGTACACGGTCAGCATGACAGCATAATTCTGCAAAATCCGGAGCTTCATATAGGCTACATAGACGCTTTCGGCGACACCGGGGCGGAGCTTCTTGCATACCGTGAAAGCTACAAGGCAATGAAAGAAACCGAACGCGCCATAAAGAAAATAAGCATGGATGATTCCGACAAGGAAGCGCGAATAGATCTGCTGAAATATCAGATAGGCGAGATAGAGGCCGCCGCAGTCGAAGACGGCGAGGAGGACGAGCTGCTTGCTCTCAGCAAGCGTATAAAAAGCTCCGAAAATATTATGGAGCTTGTTTCCGGAACGGTTGCCGCCCTTGACGGCGACAACGGCAGCAGCGGTGCTTTGGACGAGCTTGAAACCGTCATAAAAAACGCCGAGGAGCTTGCGGAGTATTTTCCCGCATTCGAGGGCGTTTCGGAAAAGTTCAAGAGCACCTATTATGAGCTTGAAGAATTCGCAAATGATGTAAAAAGCTGCGCCGACGAGCTTGACTTCGACCCG
>USFO01000135.1 GCA_900553955.1 uncultured Oscillospiraceae bacterium | reverse complement strand
ATCCCTCGGATGCTCGACCGCCGGAGGTGCTTCGCACCAGCCGAGGTTATTATTTGATAATTTGGCAAAATGAGCACACTTACCAAGGCGGCTGAGCCGCGGTTGGTGCGGTGAGGGCTCCCGCGCCGCACCACCTTCCCAAAGGGGAAGGCTAAGCGGCTCCGCCGCCCCCGCGCGGCTTTGCCGCGCAATCGTAAAATTTATTTTTCATTTTTATGGCTTTTTGCGCCGCGCATATTTTCCGGCAGGCGGGGCAAAATATCGCCAAAAGGATCTTTTGAAAAGGTGGTCATAAAATGAAAAACAGCAGCAGCGGCTTCGGCCGCTTTATGGCCGGGCGCGGCTTTTATGCCGCCCTCGCCGTGTGTTTGGTGGGTGCGGCAGCCGCCGCTTGGATTACCGTTGACCGGAGCATAAGCTCCGCTTCCGAGCGCAACAGCAGCGTTCCTATCGAGCAAGCTTCCCGCGACGAATACAAGCCCGGTTCCGCTTTCGACGCGGCGGACGCCGCCGTTCCCAAACGCGACGCTCCGGTGGAGCAGTCCGGCAGCGAAAGCAGCTTTGCAGAAACCTTTAACTTCATTAAAAAAGAGCAGAAATTCACCATGCCGACGGAGGGCAACATCCTTCGCGGACACAGCGGCGGCGAATTGGTGAAGTACGATTCCCTTAACGAGTGGCGCACCCACGACGGCATTGACATCGAAGCCGCCGCCGGCGCCGAGGTGAAGGCCGCCGCCGCCGGAACGGTGAAAACCGTGAAAAACGACCCGCTTTGGGGCTGGACCGTGGAGCTTGAGCATGACGGCGGCTTTACCACCATTTACTGCGGCCTTGCGGAGCCTTCCCTCACCGAAGGCGGCGAAGTCGCCGCGGGGCAGGTGCTCGGCGCACTTGGCGACGGCAACCTTGCGGAGGTTTCCGACCCATCGCACCTGCATTTTGCCATGAAGCAGGACGGCAAATTCATCGACCCCTCAGAAAAACTCGGCATTAAATAATGCGGATACAGTTAGCTCAACCCGTCGAAAAAATCCTGCGCAGCAGGATTTTTTCGTTTCTGTGCATAAGATTATACGTTATCGAAAAGGAAGATAGGGCGGAAGAAAGCCATCAGGGGGTGCGTTTTTATTCGGGTCAGCTTGCCAAAAAACAAATTTTTTCGGCAAGCCGGGCAAAACAGCCATCCCTTTCGGGAGGGCTGTTTTGCTTTTCTTCAAAGCCGCCGCTGCACGGTGCGCACATTATTTATTCATCAAAAAAAGCCTCCCGAAGGAGGCTTTTTTCTTAAAGCCACTTATCCGGTTCCGCTTCGACCTCGGGAATTTTTTTGACCCGGGGCGCGCGGATGAGCCGTTCGCCCATGATGACCATTTCCGGCGTGCGGAGCGCCCGCAAATCCTCAAGCGGGTTTTTGCGCACGACGATCATCTCCGCACGCTTGCCCCGCTCGATGGAGCCGGTTTCGCCGCCGATTCCCGCAAGCTCGGCGTTCAACAGAGTGGCGGAATAGAGCGCAAAGGCGTTGCTTACGCCGCAGAATTTTGCATAGTAGCAAAGCTCTCGCCACATATCGTACTGGGTGACGTAGGGGCAGGCGGTGTCCGTGCCAAGCCCCACCGGAATACCGCTTTTCAGGTTTTCCTTCGCCATGGCGATGATGCCCTCGAACACAATTTTGCCGTTTTCCTGTTGTTCATAGGTCGCGTGGGAAACCTCGCGGTCAAACAGGGCGAAGGGCAGTGCGGGCGAAATTGTCGAAACCTGGAACGCGCCGCGTTCCTTAAAAAGCTCGATGATTTCCGGCGAAGGCTGCGCGCCGTGCTCGATGGAATCTACGCCGTTTTCAAGCGCCACGCGCACGCCCTCCGGGCTTTCGACATGCGCCGCAACCATGAAGCCGAGGGCGTGCGCCCGGTCGCAGGCGGCGCGAACTACCTCCGGCGGCATGCGGAGCACGCCGGGTTCGCCGACTTTTTCCGCGTCGAGCACGCCGCCGGTGATCATAAGCTTGATGATGTCCGGCTTTTCGGCGGCGATTTTGTCGACGAGGGCTGCCGCTTCCTCCGGCGAGGCGGCTTCGTAGGCGAGGGAACCCGCCATGTGTCCGCCGTGGACGGAAATTGCCATATTGGAAGCGAGAATTCGCGGCCCCAAAAGCTTTCCGGCGTTTATTTTGTTGCGAACGTAGGTGTCGAAGTCGGCGATTCCGCCTACGGTGCGGATGGTGGTCACACCGCTTAGAAGCTGTGTTTTGGCGTAGTCCGCCACCATTTTTTTGCCGATGCTGCGCATCAGCGCGTTCGAGGTAATAAGCTTCACAAGCTTCACCGGGTCAGACTGCTTTTTTTTCGGCTTACCGGAGCCGGCAAGGTGAACATGCAGGTTTATAAGTCCCGGAAGAATATATTCACCACAAAGGTCGATTTTCTCAACTCCGGCGGGAACATTGATTTCCGGAATGATATCGGTGATTATGCCGTTTTCTGTAATAACTGCCTTTCCGCTTTGCGGAATCATATTTTCTGTTCCGTCCAAAATAATTCCGCCTACAAATGCTCTTTTCATATTAAAATCCCCTTTCTGTGGAAGTGTTCCGAAAAATGCAAACCCGAAAATCAGAGGATTTTCGGGTTTGCTATGGCGCCCTGAAGCGGATTCGAACCGCTGGCCTTCCGCTTAGGAGGCGGACGCTCTATCCGGCTGAGCTATCAGGGCAGGCTATTTAATGAATAAGTAATAGTGAATAATGAATAATCAAAATGTGTGCCGCAGAATAATGCGGAATGCGGAATGCGGAATGCGGAATAACGCACCGCGGTGACTGAGCGCGTTCTTGGCTCCCTCGCCGTTAGCCGCTCGTGCTTCGGCTATTCGCTCTCGCACTTGCGGA
>USFO01000134.1 GCA_900553955.1 uncultured Oscillospiraceae bacterium | reverse complement strand
TTCGGCTTGTGAAACAAGCCGAAAAGCCAGCTCCCCTTACACAGGGGAGCCGAGAAGCGTGCTCAGTTCGCCTTGCAGAGCACAGGGGAGCCGAGTTCGCGCTCAGTTCGCCTTGCAGAGCACAGTGGAGCCGAGATTTGCGCTCCGGCACCTTTGCGGCAAGCCGTAATTCTTAATTCTTCAATATTCGCTTAACTTAAAAACCGTGCCCCATTTGGGACACGGTTCTTTCATTACTTCTCCGCCCAGTCCTTTGCGCGTTCCACGGCGCGGAGCCAGCGTTCGTATTCCTTTTCGCACTCCTCCTCCGGTCTTTGCGGAGTGAACACCCGCTCGCTCTTTCTTGCGGCGGCTATTTCGGAAAAATCCTTCCACACTCCGGCATAAAGTCCCGCCAGTGCCGCCGCGCCGAAAGCGGTGGTTTCCACCACCTTGGGGCGTTCCACGGGAATACGCAGAAGATCGGACTGAATCTGCATCATAATGTTGCTTACGGATGCGCCGCCGTCCACGTGCAGCACGGAAATTTCGCAGCCCGCGTCCTTTCGCATGGCGCGCATCATATCGGTAACTTGAAATGCGATTCCCTCAAGGGCGGCGCGGGCAATATGCGCCGCAGTCGTGCCCCGGGTTATTCCAAGGATGGTTCCTCTGGCGTACATATCCCAGTGGGGTGCGCCCAGTCCGGTGAACGCCGGAACGAGCACCACACCGCCGGAATTCGGCACGGATTCCGCCAATGGGTTCACCTCCGGCGCGGCGGAGATTATGCCCAAGCCGTCACGAAGCCACTGAATGGTGCTTCCGCCGTTGAAAACGCTGCCCTCAAGGGCGTAGGTGGTCTTTCCTCCTATGCTCCACGCCACGGTGGTGACAAGTCCGGAGGCGGAGCGCGCCGGGAAGCCGCCCACGTTCATAAGAGTAAAGCAGCCCGTGCCGTAGGTATTTTTCGCGTCGCCGGGTTCAAAGCAGCCCTGCCCGAAAAGCGCCGCCTGCTGGTCGCCCGCAGCGCCGCAAATGGGCACTCCCGCAAGGGCTTCAAGCCCCTTTATGCCCTCGGCAACATAGCCGTACAGAGCGGAGTTCTCCACCGGCTTCGGAAGCATGCACATGGGAATGTCAAGCAGTTCGCAAAGCTCCTTATCCCACTCCATGCTGTGAATATTAAATAGCATGGTTCGGCAGGCGTTTGAATAGTCCGTCACATGAACCGCTCCGGCGGTGAGCTTCCATATAAGCCATGTTTCCACCGTACCGAAAAGCAGCTCGCCCCGCTCCGCGCGTTCCCGCGCGCCCTCCACATTGTCGAGAATCCACTTTATTTTCGTTCCGGAAAAATATGCGTCAAGCTTAAGCCCTGTTTTCTCGGTGATTTCTTCGCAAACCTCATCGCTTGCGATGGAATCGCAGATTTCCGCCGTGCGGCGGCACTGCCACACAATGGCGTTATAGATGGGTTTACCCGTAGCTTTTTCCCAAACAATGGTGGTTTCCCGCTGATTGGTTATGCCGATTGCCGCGATGGGCACCCCCGCCTCGGCGACGGCGGTTGCCGCCGCGTGGCGCTCCGTTTCCCAAATTGCCTCCGGGTCGTGCTCAACCCAGCCCGGTTCCGGGTAAATCTGCTCGTAAGGATACTGCCCGACGGAAACGATTTCTCCCGCCTTGTTAAAAACTATTGCGCGAGAACTGGTGGTTCCCTGATCCAGCGCAAGCACAAATTCGCTCAAAGCTGCTCTCCCCCTGTCTTTTATCACAAATATGTGGTATAATGTTTTATACGAATGGGGCTCCGCCCCTTTATTAAAAGTATACCAATATAAAGCGGCGTTTGCAAGCCGTATGCAAAGGAGAAATGCAAAATGTCGGCTCACAGCGAATTTTACTTCCCGTCCAGTGACGGAAAAACCCAAATCCATGCGGAACAGTGGCTTCCCGAGGGTGAAATAAAGGCGGTTTTACAGATTTCTCACGGCGTTTCCGAATATGTCGGGCGCTATGCGCCCTTTGCCGAATACCTTACCGAGCACGGCTTCGCCGTAATCGGCGGCGACCACCTCGGTCACGGAAAATCCGTTGCCGAGGGCGCTCCCCGCATTTTCTTCGGTGAACAGGACGGCTGGAAGCACGTTGTTGACGACGTTGCGCGCCTGCGCGCCATCGGCAAAGAAAAATTCCCCGGCGTACCCTATTTCATACTCGGTCACAGCATGGGCTCCTTCATCACCCGCACCTATCTCATCCGCTATCCCGGAGACGTGGACGGCGCCGTGATTATGGGAACCGGTCAACAGGGCGCGCTGCTCACCGGCGCGGGGCGCATGGTGGCAAAGCACATCGGAAAGAAACAGGGCTTCGGCACCACCAGTGCAACCGTCAATAGCCTTGCCTTCGGCGGCTACAACAAGCCCTTTGAGCCGAAGCGCACCGAGTTTGACTGGCTTTCCGCCAACCCGGACAATGTTGACCGCTATATTGCCGACCCTCTCTGCGGCGAGGACGCCACCGTGGGGCTTTTCTACGAAATGCTCGGCGGAATTCGCTTCGTGGGCAAACAGGAGAACGTCAACAAAATGGATACTGCGAAGCCCGTGCTCTTTATCTCCGGCGCGGATGACCCCGTCGGCGGCACGAAGGGTGTCACCGCCGCCTACAAGACCTTCAAAAAGGCGGGCGTTTCCGACCTCACCCTGAAGCTCTGTCCCGGCCTGCGCCACGAGGTACTCAACGAGCGTGAGAACGCCGAAATTTACGCCTATATTTTGAACTGGCTGGAAGAAAGAATGTGAGTAGGCGTTCTTGGTCTGCTTGTGCAACAGTCACAACGAGCCAATTCTATGGCTTGCGGCGGAGCCGCCTCGCCGAGTAATCCGCGGCTCAGCCGCCTTGCGAAGTGTGCGCCTTTTGCCGCGGCATTAAAATAAA
>USFO01000133.1 GCA_900553955.1 uncultured Oscillospiraceae bacterium | reverse complement strand
CCCCGGCGGAGGAACCGACACAGCTGGCAGAACCCGCACAGCCCGCCGAGCAGGAACAGCCCGCCGCACCTGCGGAAGAACCCGCCGAGCAGCCCGCGGCTGAGGAAAACGAAGCCCCGGTGCTCAGAGCGCCCGCGGCAGCCGGAGCGGCAGTTCCCGCACCGAGTGCGACAAACGGCTTTGTTGAAGAAATATATTTCCCTGTTTCCAACAGCAAGTCTGCTGGTGCCAACCTTGAGCGCATTCAGGGCTTTACCTTTGATAAAAATACGGCAAGCTATGACAATGTGGTTCTGCCGGATAATGCAGCAACTATTACAGGCTCTGTATGGTTCGGAATGTCCATTCCGGAAGAAAGAAAAGGCGAACTTTATTATTTCGTGTATTACAATGGCGTTGCACAGAATAGAGCCCCTTCTCTTATGAGAAGTGCAACTATGAAAATTTTTAGCAGTGCATACCTTAAAACCCTTGCAGTTGGCGAATGGGCAACCATGACCGTACAGGTGGGCACTGTTGACGAAACTAAAAAGAATTTTACTGCATTTGATGTCTATGAATTCCACATTACCCGTCAGGCGTCATTAAACAAAATTTCCGTTTCTGCAAACGGAGAAAACCTTGCGCTTATTCCGTCTCCGGATTTTCTGGATTCACCGTATGTGCGTGATTTTGTCGCAATTTCTGCGGCGGAAAGCGTTACTCTTAATGTGTCCGGCTCCAAGGGCGCAAAAATTTATGTTGGTAATAATGAAATCACCGATGGGACTGATGTAGAAGTAAATATTGCCGATTACCGAGTAAACGATGAACTTGCAAAGATTCCGATTACTGTTAAGCACGATAGCGGCGAAGCAAAAACAGAAGCTACATATTATGTGAATATAAGCAACAGTGACCACACTCCCGTTATTGTTGAACAGCCGCAGAACACTGCTTCCGAAAAGAATGAAAGCATACCGCTTACTGTAAGCGTAAAAGAGGACAGCAAGGCGGTAACATCCTACCAGTGGTATGATGCTACAAATCGCCTTTATCCGGTAAAAATTGATGGCGCAACTGAGGCAAGCTATCAGCCTACGCTTAAATACGCCGGAAGCAAAGCCTATTATTGCATTATCACAAATACGGTTGACGGTGTACAATATACCGTACAAAGTGAAACGGCACAGTATGAAACAAAGCTTACATATCTCACCATGCCGGAAAGCTACTACCTTACTTGTACAAACGGAGATACTTTCTACCAGAACGGAAGACCTTTGATTGAGGCTCGTGTTTATGAAAGCACAGATAACAGCAAAAATGATGTAACCGATAAGAACAAAAAGATAAGCGCTGCTATTTACAGAACCGATAAGAACGAATCCGAAGGAGGCGTTCTTGTGACGGAAATAAATGCAACTCATAAAATCGTTGGTGGATATAATGCATACGAAGCAATGCTTCCTCCGCAGTCTGTTTTGGGAACTTATTACTACTACGCTGTTATAAACTATTCTGTTGAAGGCTATGATTCCGTAAGCGGAACTACCGAACCTATTGCAATTACCTTCACCGAAATCAGCGGACTTGTTACCGGACTGGAAGGCTCCGGCTCTGCCGCAGATCCGTTCCTTGTACATAATCAGGAAGAACTCGAGTATGTAAAAGGCATGGTAGAAGGCAAAAACGGCGAGCCTTACGACTTCGCCGGACAGACCATTGCGTTCGCTAACGATATTTCTGTTTCCGCAGACTGGGAACCCATCGGCGGACTTAAAGAAGGCGGCAAAGAGGACGACCAAGGTAAGAGCCTGCTGCCTTTTGCAGGAATTATTGACGGTCATGGTTACACCTTTATTATTGCCGACCACGGCAAATGCCTGCTTAAATATGCACGCAACGCAGCTGTGAAGAATCTTAAAATCAAAGGCGAACACATCGACGGCTACGGGCTTCTCGACAAATATGTTGTCGACTACGGTTCGGACGCTTCCTATTCCGGACAGTATGCCGAAAAGAGCAAAGTTATTGACATTGAAAATGTTACCATTAAATCCGGAACTAAGGTGCTGAGATCCGGTTTCCTCGGCGGCTATGCTTCCGGCGCAAACAATGTTTCTATCAGGAACTGCGTTGTTGAACAGGGCGTTACCATCGGCGACGATGGCACTTGGGGCGACCTCGGTGATACCACAGAGCCCTATCCGTTTGTAGGCGTTTTCAACCATAAGGACAACATTGGTTCTTTTGCGGGTGCGTTCAACGGAACCATAAAAAATTGCGTGAGCTACGCAACCGTTTATGGCAGAAATAATGTTGGCGGACTTATCGGTATGAAGGGTCAGTCCATGGGTTCCTGCGATGTTTCCAACAGCGCGTTCATCGGCAAAATTATTTCTTCCGGCAACACTGTCGGCGGCATTGTGGGCAGCGGCTACAACGCAAGGAGCGCACCCGGTTCTCCTATGGTTCAGGTTCACAACTGCTACGTTGCGGCTGAAATCAGCGGCGAAGATAAGGTCGGCGGAATCGTCGGTGCGGAATCCGGACACAAAAATAACGTCGACGAAGGCGATGTTTACGGTGTAAAAGGCGTTGTTTCCGTTTCCGAAACTCATTTCTACGGAACGGTTTCTGCAAAAGGCAGCTATGTCGGCGGAATTGTTGGCTATTTCAACGACTTCACCAAAAAAACCGGCGAAGCAAGTAACTATTTCGTTTCCACCTGCGGAACCGACAGAGCAATCGGAGGTGTTGCCGAGGGCAACACCGTTGTCGGTGAGGAACGCTACGGCTTGGCATTCTCCGAAGAAGATTTCGCAAACGGTACTGTAAACGCAAAGCTGAACGCCTCCGAAAGCCCGTACAAAGAGATGCTGAACTATGCCAAGTGGATTCAGGCGGCGAAATACCCTGTTCTTGACGGAACCGCACCCGCCGTTGAAG
>USFO01000132.1 GCA_900553955.1 uncultured Oscillospiraceae bacterium | reverse complement strand
CCGGCGGCGCTCGAAAGCCAAACCCCTCAGAGGGAGCCGAGGGCGCTCCCGCGCCAACGCACAGATTCACCTTCGTGCGCAACTCCTAGCTCCTCATTCACAAGGATTTTTCCCCATTCACCGCGCAGCTATTCAGCGGCGCACAGCGCCACAAGCGCATTCGCCAAAAGCTCCGCGGAGTATTTCGCCTCGTCAAGGGTGTTGCCGGTGGCGCCGATTTCGATAAGCAGCAGCCCCGAGGATAAATCCATGTTGTACTTGCGGTAGTCAAACAGCACCGGACGGCACAGCCCGGGGTAAAGCTCCTGCATTTTGTCCGCCAGCGCCGCCGCAAAGCGCAGATTCTCAAAAAAGCCCGGCATATTCATTGTGCCGTCGTCGCAGCCGGAAATTATCATGATTTGCGCCGCCTTTTTGCCGTCAATAACCGCCGTGGGCTTTATTATCTCCGTTTCCGACGGCTCGATGGCGTCGCGATGAATGTCAAGGCAGATTTTTATGGTGGGGTTTTCCTTCAAATGCTTCTTTATGGTCACGGCGCTGCGCTGGTACGAGCCCTTGTAGCTCGGGTCGTCGTGGAGTGTGGTGTCGTGGATGACGCCTATGCCGTTTTCCTTGAGCACGGCACAGATTACATCGCCGACGGACGCCATATTTTCCGAAAGGTCGGTGCTCCGCCATGTGCCCGCAGTGTCAAAATAGCCGCGGTCGGCGGGCTCATAGCCCTCCGTGGCGTGGGTGTGATAAATAAGCACCTGTGGTGTTTCCGGCGAGTCCGTGCTCAAGGAAAGCTCTGTTTTCGTTTTGAGCACGGAGAGAATTTTTTCGCTGCCGTAGGTGGTGCAGTTTTTAATCATCGCGTGCTCATAGGCTATATAAGCGCCGCCGGCGGCGGGCGCATAAAACACCTTTTTAACCGTTCCGCGGCGTTCCTCCGGAACCTCCGGCACTTCGTGCTCCGGCTTGAGCACCGCCTGCTCGCCGCTGTGCTCGTCCTCGTGCTCATTTTCAGGCGGAGCTTCTTCGTGCTCCGGCGTGGTGTTTTCGTCCGTGCTCAAAATCTCGTCAGGCTCAATAATCGCATCATCAAGCCATATTTCTGCCACCGTTCCCGGTGAAGCAAAGGCTATTGCATAGTAAAACAGGGGCGAGCCTTCCTTCGCAAGATGGAACGTTCCGTACACGAATGCGGCGCAGCCGCCCACCGCGAGCACCGCCCGTGCAATCGCCGCAAGCACCGTGCTCAAATTTTTGAATATGTCCCGCGGCGACACGCACCGCCATTTTTTCTTGTCCATAAATTACCCTCCGGAAAGAAGTAAATACATAAAATGCTATGCGAAGGGAACGAAAAAAATGCAGGGCGGCGGGGAAATGGCGGAAAAGACGCGCAAAGTGCCGCCTTGCCCCCCTCTCGCGGGCGGATTTCAATCGCCGCTTGCGCCGCAGGCGCCCTCACCAAAATACTTTTTATAATATGTTAATAATACGGCTTTATTTTGCGGCGGGGTTTGTTGTATAATGTAATACAGAATATTTAAGGTGGCGAAATTTTGAAGAAAAAAGCAAAAACCGGCGACATTGTCGCCAAAATAATCACGCTCCTTACCGGAGCGGCCTGCGGCATTTTTATAATTTTCAGCATGAACATTTTCAGCACACTTGCAAAAAGCCCCGCCGCGTTTTTGCTCGTGTTTGCGGAAGCAATGCTTGTAATGTATATAGCTTCGTACCTGCAAACCATTTTTCACGAAAGCGGCCACCTGATTTTCGGACTGCTGACCGGCTACAAATTCATCTCCTTCCGCATCGGGCATTTTATGTTCATCCGCGAAAAGGGACGCCTTAAAGTCAAGCTATATAATGTTGTGGGCACGGCGGGGCAGTGCCTTATGATGCCGCCGCAGTGGAGCGAAAATATGCCCTACCGCCTTTACAACCTTGGCGGCTGCATTATGAACCTTGTCACTGCCGCCATCGCGCTTATTGCGTATTTTGCCGCGGGAACGGAGGGCTTTTTCGCCCTTTGTATGGCAATGCTTGCGCTGATGGGCTTTTCTATGGCGCTCACCAACGGAATCCCTCTGCGCGTAGGCGGAATTTCCAACGACGGAATGAACGCCGCCCTCCTCGGCAAGCACAAAAACACCCTGCGGGCATTTTGGCTTCAGCTTTATGTAAACGGATTGCTCGCCAAAGGCGAGCGTTATCGCAATATGCCGTTTGAGTGGTTCCGCCTGCCGAAGGGCGACGAGCTTTCCGACCCGATTTGCTGTACCATGGGCATTATGCTCTTTAACTATTACTTCGACCTCCACGAATTTACCGAAGCGGAACGCACCGTAGATTATATGCTGCAAAACGCCGAAGGACTTTTGGAGGTGGAGCGAAACGAGCTGCTCTGCGAGCTGCTTTTTCTGCGAGTGCTCCGCGGCGCGCCGAAGGAGGAGGTTGACCCCATCCTCACCCACAAGCTGGATAAGTACATAAAAGCCACCGCGAGCTATGTTTCGCGCCGCCGCCTTGCGTATGCGTATCAGCTTCTGTATCTCAAGAACATCACCACGGCGCAGAAGTGCCTCGAGGTTTTCGAGCGCACCGCTTCCACCTATCCCTACTCCGCCGAAACCGAAAACGAGCGCGAAATCATCGAAATTATAAAGCAAAAGGCAACCGTAAGCGAGTAACTCCGCACTTTTCACGCAAAGCCTTGCCGCATCCCTTGGCTTTGCGGTGCTCTGTAAGGCAAACAGAGCGCAAATCTCGTCGCACAAACTGCGGCTTTCTTGTGCTCTGCAAGGAGAACTGAGCGCGAATCTCGGCTCCCCTGTGCTCCGTAAGGCGAACGGAGCGCACTTCTCGGCTCCCCTGTACTCACCGAGCGAAACGGAGCGGACTTCTCGGCTCCCCTGTGCAAGGGGAGCTGTCAGCG
>USFO01000131.1 GCA_900553955.1 uncultured Oscillospiraceae bacterium | reverse complement strand
GCCTCCCCGACGGGGTCCCGGGCGGATTTTCAGTATCCCTCGGATGCTCGACCGCGGAGGTGCTTCGCACCGGCTGAGGTTATTATTTTAATAGTACGGTGCAAAACGCACGCTTATCAAGGCGGCTGAGCCGCGATTGGCGCGGCGAGGGCGCTCCCGCGCCGTGCACAGAATTTGCAAAGGCGCGAACCACAGTTAAGCCCGCCTTTAGCGGGCTGCCCTCATCCGTCACGGCGCGGCGTAACGCCGCACCGTGCCACCTTCCCCAAGGGGAAGGCTAAGGCGGCGCTCGAAAGTCAACCATTCAGAATGAACCAAACCTGCACCGCCGTTCATTTGTGCACAGAAAAGCCTCCCGACTGAACAAGTCCGTAAAAACGGACAACAGAACAGTCGGGAGGTTTTTTATTTTTGCTTTACCACGCGTCCGCCTGAAGCTTATGCTCTTTATCCGGGCGGACATCCACCGCATAGTTTATTCTTTTTCCCTTGCCGTGATGCGGGTAATAGGAGAAATACGCCACGCCGCCGCGCACATTACAGCTCCCAATATAGCCCTTGGCGGACAGGTCAAGGCAGAAGTTCGACTGCACACCGTCCTCCAAAGTATAGCTCGCTATCCAGAACATATTGCTCTCGTCCTCGGCGTAAAGAATTACGAGGCGATCGTTGTTGTTTTTATCCATAATACTGGAATAGTTCACAGCGTCGGTTACATTTCCGCCCAAAAGTCCTCCGCCGTCGCCGCTGAGCGTCCAAATGCACTTTGTCGGATCGGCTCCGTCGGAAAAGTCATAGTAGCGGAAAATTCCCTTGTCCAAATTTAGAACTTCCAGACAGGTGTCGGAAACAAACACTTTTGAAATTGAAGCAGCGTTCTCAAAACCCTCAAGTGTTCTTGCCGTTTTGTCCGCCGCGCTGTAATACCAAAGCGCCAAGTTGTATTTGCCCTCCGACGAAATGATGAAGCAGTCATTTTTTCTGCTTTCGGGAATGTTTGGCTTCTTATCATCCGGAGCCTTACTCCAATACTTTGCCAAATCTATACGCCTCAGCTTCACAGGCTCGGTCGCGCCCTCGAACTTTATAAGCGAGGGGTCGCTGCTTTCCATTATAAGAACAGAGGAGGTATTCGGCAGCCAAAGCAGATACGGGATTTTTTCCGTGTGAAATTCCCAGCTTCTGTAAACCTGTGCGCCGGAAAAATCTATGCCCTCAATCTTACTTTTGTCCGCCGTACAGGTGTTAAAAAGCACATTCGTGTACGGAATAACATAGCTTTTGCCACTTTCTTCGTCGCGGTTGCGGTCGTAATCAATCCAGTGTTTCGAGCTTGCAAAAACAATGTCGAACCCATCGCCCTGCTCTGTGGAAAGAATTACGAACCGCACGGGAAGATCCTTTTTTACAAACTCCTTCTTCTCCGAATCATAACCAAGTCCGGATTCATAAAAATCACTTTCAAAGACTATTTTCCAGTCGTCGATTTGCGGATAGCTCTCTTTGAGCTTCTCGACAGATTCCATGTCGTCCATGAACGACGCTAAATTCGCATCGCCATCCTTTATGGTAGGCTCGCTGTACATTCCCCCGTAGTACATCGTCCAGACTTCGCCGTCTATCGGCGCAAATTTGCCGTTTTCATCCGGCGGAGCAACAAACCGCGGGCTTTTTTCCTCACTTTGGCTCTGCTCCTCGGGGCCGCTTACCTCGGCGGCGCTCTCGCTCACGCTCGGTTCGCCGCCGGTGCTCGCTTGAGCACCGCTTTGAGCACCGTTTGTGTCTGACCTCTCGCACCCGCAAAAAATGAGCACGCACATGAGCACCGCGACGATTACTGATAAAATTTTCTTCATTACAAGCATTCCTTTCATGAAGCTTTATACGCCTATCAAAAATGCGGCTTTGCAAAACACGCACAAGCCTTATTATATAAGTGTAGCATTTTTAACATTTTATTGCAATACAGCTATCAAAAAACGCCGTTTGCACGACGTTTTTTAGAATATTGCTTTATGGCTCGATTCCCGCACCGCCGCCCTCTTCCGCGGGGCGATTGATGGTGACGGAGAGAATTTTAACCGGGTTTTCGGCGGCGTAACCGCCGGTATAGCCGTTCGTTTTGCCGGAGGAAATGCTGTTCAGCGTTTCAAAGCCGGAAAGCACCTGCCCGAAAATCAGCGCCTTGCCCTCGTACTCCGGCATACCGCCGCGCTCCGTGTACAGCGCGGCGCGCTCCGCCGAAAAGCCGTGCTCGGAAATATAGGCGCTGCTCATGCCCGAAAGGGCCTTCGCCGTGACAATGAACAGCGAATCGGAAATTTCGCCGCCGTCCATTGCAAAGCCCACCGCGCCGTAAACGCAGGCAAGCTCGTTCTGCTCGCCGCCGAAGGTTTCCGCAGAAAGGGCGGGGCATTGGACGAACATATTCTCCGCAAGGGTAGCAAACGGTGCGGCGGCAAATCTGTCGCCCTCGGCAAGCTCGGCAAACTTATCCGCGGCGGCGCCGGGATAGAGCTTGAGCACGAAGGAACCGGCCTCGGTTTCCACCGTGGCGGTCACATCCTCCGGCGCCGCGTCCGCCGTCTGCCATTCGAGATCCCTGCACTTTTCCTCCTCCACAAGCACGGCGGAGCCGCTTTCTTCCGTGGAATTTTCGACCTTGCCGCTTCCGGCGGGACGGTCGATTTTTATTATGTCCACCACCGCAAGCGCCGCTATTACGATTATGGCAACGCCCAAAACCATGGCGACTATCCCGGCGAGCATTGCCGCCGGATTTTTCTTTTTGCTCATTTTATTGCTCCTTTCGGTACTGTAAATAATATTTTCATAATTTGTTTTTTTGAATGTCTGATTTTCCGCTTTGATATACTATTTTCTTTGTTTTCTCAAAATTTATTCTGTAAAATCTTAAAATTTTCTTCAAAAACTTGTTGATAA
>USFO01000130.1 GCA_900553955.1 uncultured Oscillospiraceae bacterium | reverse complement strand
ATAAGATTATACGTTATCGAAAAGGAAGATAGTAACGAAAGAAACCCATCAGGGGAGCTTTTTCGTGCAGCGAAAAAAGAAGTCGTTATAACAAAAAGCCCCGCCGGACGGCGGAGCTTTTTTGTAAAGCAATATTATTTCACCACAACAAGCAGCATTTTGAAGCGCTCTTTGCCAAAAACTGCGTGGGGATGACCGGCGGGCATAACAATGGATTCGCCTTCGCAAAGTTCATAGGGCTCGCCGTCGATGGTGATTTGACCAACGCCGTCAAGGCAGGTGACAAACGCATCGCCGGGGGCGGAATGTGCGCTGATTTCTTCGTTTTTGTCGAATGAAAACAGGGTAATGCTCAGTGCGTCGTTTTGTGCAAGAGTTTTACTTACGACCTGTCCGTCCTGATATGCAACCTGCTCTTTTAGGGTGACAACTTGTGCTTTTTCAATATTTTTGATGAATTCTTTCATTATATCAACTCCTTTAACCACAGTATAGCACTTTTTACAGAGGAACGCTATGCAATTTGCTTGCCAATTTACCTACAAAAATGGAAATGGGCTTGACAATATTTTAATATCTGCTGTACTATAAGCAATTTAATAATAAAAGAACCGTCGATGCAAGCGCATAGAAGGGCTTTTAAGTATTTTTACTGTGAGGTAAGCGATATGAAAAAAGCCGCTTCTATTTTTTTGCGTGCTGAAATCGAAATGAATGATATTGAACTGCTTATTCGGTGGATGAAGAATCCGAATGTTACCTGGTATCTTAATGAGGACCCGAATGCGGAGTACCTGCGGCTGCAAAGCTAAAGCTCAAAACAAAAAAGCGCATAAATAAGCCAAAAAGCAGCACCTGACAGGTGCTGCTTTTTGGCTTTTGTATAATTATAAGTATAATACTCGAAAGTAAAGAATAGTTCCTTGAGGGCTTTTTCCGCTTACTCCAAATTCTTTTTGAGCGTTTCAAGCTCCTCGGAAAGCTCCTTCGGGAGCTTATCGCCGAATTTTTTATAAAATTCGCTGATGCCGTCCGCCTCCTGCCGCCAAAGCTCCTTGTCCACGGAGAGCAGCTCCGCGACGGTTTCCTCGGAGAGGTCAAGCCCCTCCCGCTCGATGTCGCAGGGGCGGGGCTCGTAGCCGATGGGGGTTTCCACCGCCTCGGCGGAGCCGTCGCAGCGACCCAAAATCCACATGAGCACCCGCATATTGTCACCATAGCCCGGCCAGATGAATTTGCCGTCGTCGTCGGTGCGGAACCAGTTCACGTTGAAGATTTTCGGTGCCTTATCGCCGAGCTTTTCGCCCATTTCAAGCCAGTGGGCGAAGTAGTCGCCCATGTGGTAGCCGCAGAAGGGCAGCATTGCCATGGGGTCGCGGCGCACAACGCCCACGGCTCCCGCAGCGGCTGCAGTGGTTTCCGAAGCCATGGTGGAGCCGACAAAAACGCCGTGCTTCCAGCTCCTTGACTGGTAGACGAGGGGGGCGGTTTTCGCTCTTCTCCCTCCGAAAATCATGGCGGAGATGGGCACTCCCTCGGGATCGTCGAATTTCGGGCTTACGCAGGGGCAGTTCTTCGCCGGAGCGGTGAAGCGGCTGTTGGGGTGAGCCGCCTTTTCCGTGGCGGTGGAGGCGTGCCAAGGGGCTCCTTTCCAGTCAACGGCGTTCTCCGGAGGATTTTTGTCCAGTCCCTCCCACCAAACGGTGTTGTCGTCAAGATTATGGGCAACATTCGTAAAAATAGTGTTGCGCTTCGTGGCGGCAAGGGCGTTGGGATTGGATTTCTCGTTCGTACCGGGAGCAACGCCGAAGAAGCCGTTCTCCGGGTTCACCGCCCAAAGGCGGCCGTCCTTACCGATTCGAAGCCACGCAATATCGTCACCTACGCACCAGACCTTGTAGCCCTGCTTGCGGTAAAATTCCGGCGGAATGAGCATGGCGAGGTTGGTTTTGCCGCAGGCGGAGGGGAACGCCGCTGTGACATATTTGATTTCGCCTTTGGGGTTCTCTATGCCGAGAATGAGCATGTGCTCCGCAAGCCAGCCCTCCTGCCTGCCCTGCCAAGAGGCAATTCGCAGGGCAAAGCACTTTTTCCCCTGCAAAACATTGCCGCCGTAGTTGGAATTAAGAGACCAAATGGTGTTATCCTCCGGGAACTGCACAATGTAGCGGTTTTCCTCGTCCACATCAAGGGAACAGTGCAGTCCCTTGACGAAATCGGCGGAGCTTCCCAGCTGGTCAAGGGCGATTTGCCCCATTCTGGTCATAATGTTCATATTGAGAACCACATAGATGCTGTCCGTCAGCTCTATGCCCACCTTTGCGAAGGGTGAGCCCGCCTGCCCCATAATATAGGGAACGACATACATGGTTCTGCCCCTCATGCCGCCCTCCGCAAGGGGGCGCAGGCGGGCGTACATCTCATTCTTTTCCACCCAGTTGTTGGTGGGACCCGCCATTTCCTTTTTCGTGGTGCAGATGAAGGTGCGCGCCTCCACCCTTGCAACGTCGTTGGGCTTTGTGCGGTGAAGCAGGCACCCGGGGAGCTTCTCCTCGTTGAGGCGCTCCATAAGCCCTGTGGCCACCGCCTCATCCTTGAGGGCTTCGATTTGCGCTTCGCCCTCGGTCACCCAAACTATTTTATCCGGCGCAGTCAGCGCCGCCATTTCGTCAATCCATGCAAGAAGGGCTTTGTTTTCTGTTTTTGACATATGTAAACTCCTTTCTGTAGTTAGCAGTCAGTAATTAGGAATTAGGAATTAGGAATTAGGAATTAGTAGTTAGAAGTGTGGAGAGCGGAGAGTTGAGCTGAGCACAGAGGTAACGGAGCGCTCAGCCTTCCCCTTGGGGGAAGGTGGCACGGTGCTGCGCCTATTGGCGCGGCATCGTGACGGATGAGGTTCGCCCGCCTTCGGTGGGCGTAACTGCGGCGGTAGCCGCCTCGGCTCCCTCTGAGGGGTTTGGCTTTCGAGCGCCGCC
>USFO01000129.1 GCA_900553955.1 uncultured Oscillospiraceae bacterium | reverse complement strand
CGGCTTTGTTGAAGAAATATATTTCCCTGTTTCTGCGCAAAAAGCAGTGGGTGACAAGCTTGAGCGCATTCAGGGCTTTACTTTTGATAAAAATGTTACAAGCTACGATGTGGTTTTGCCGGAAATACCGGGAGCATTTGGTCCATCTTCGGTGTATTTTGGAATAGCTATACCGAGCAGTTATGTTGGCGGTTCGGACGATCTTTACTATCAGGTGTACTTTAATGGTGTTCTTAAAACCGCAAAGCCTGTAAAGCTTAAAGAAGCGGCAACAAAAGTTATGGCAATGATGTATATGAAAGACATCAAAGTCGGAAAAGTAAGCAAAATGACCATTGTAGTGGGATTGGTTAATTCCTCGAAAACGGCTTTTGAATATTCCGATGTCTACGAGTTCAATTTGACCCGTCAAGCTTCAATAAAGACAATGCAGTTGTCTGTGGGCGGGAGCAGCTTGGCGGTTTCTCCGACTCCGGATTTTACACAGGCACCCTATGTGCGTGATTATTATGTTATTACACCCGAAAACAACGTAACTCTTAATATCACTGCTTCCTCCGGAGCTAAAATATATGTTGGCGAGAACGAAATTGTCGGCGGCAAGGATACTGAAATAGACCTTGCACAGTACCGCACGGGAGAAAGCTCCGCAAAGCTGCCTGTGACAATAAAACATGACAGCGGCGAAGTAAAATCCGAAACCACGTATAATATATATGTAAGCAGCAAAGATTACACTCCGGTTATTACCGAGCAGCCGAAAAGTGCTGTGGTTGAGAAGACCGATAAAAACCCTCTTACCGTTGCAGTAACAGCAGAAGGAAACGGAACACTTAGCTACCAGTGGTATTCAGCAAGAGCTGATGCTTCTAATGCTATAGATAGAAAAATTGAAGGTGCTACGGAAGCAACATATATGCCTCCGACTAAATACGCCGGAAAAACTGCCTATTATTGCATAGTGACAAATACCGTAGACGGAATTCCATATATAGTTACCTCTGAAAAAGCTATATATGAGGTAAAGCTTACATATCTTACCGCACCTGAAAGTTATATTAGAAGTGAAAATGGATATGTTTTTTATGAAAATGAACGTCCATGGGTAGTAGTTGGCGTTTCGGACTATGACGGAGATAGCAGCGAAAACGATAACTTTGAAGGGCACAACATAAATAAAGAAATAAGTGTTGCAATTTACAGAACGGATAAGAATGAGGCTTCCGGAGGTGAATTGATTTCGGAGGTCAATTATCCAAAGGGAAAAAACAGTGGTTATAGCATGTACCACAAAATGCTTCCTCCGCAATCAGTAAGGGGAACTTGGTACTATTATGCAGTTATAACCTTCTCGGTGGAAGGGTATGAATCAGCTACAGGCACAAGCGAACCCATTGCAATTACATTCAATGAAATGGGCGATTTTGTTAAACTTGAAGGCTCCGGTTCCGCTGCAGACCCGTTCCTTGTACATAATCAGGAAGAGCTCGAGTATGTAAAAGGTATGGTAGAGGGCAAGAATGGAGAGCCTTACAACTTTATCGGACAGACTATTGCGTTTGCTAACGATATTTCTCTTTCTGTTGATTGGGAACCTATCGGAGGGCTTAAAGAAGGTGGAAAAGAAACGGATAATGGCAAGAGCTTACTTCCGTTTTCTGGAATTATAGACGGTCACGGCTATACCCTTACGATAGCGGACAGAGGAAAATGCCTGCTTAAATATGTTCGTAACGCGACTGTAAAGAACCTTAATATAAAGGGCAGTCACATTATGGGCTATGGTCTTGTGGAAAAATATGTAGTAGATTATGGCGCAGACGGAAACTATGATGGACAGCTCTCTGAAAAAACAAGAACGATTGACATTGAAAATGTTACTATAAAATCCGGTACGAAAATTTTGATGTCCGGCTTCCTTGGCGGCTATGCCTCCGGCGGAAATGCGGTTTACATTACTAATTGCGTGGCGGAAAAAGGCGTTGTAATCGGTGATGACGGTAGCTGGGGCGATATTGGAGATGTTGATATTGACTATCCTTATGTAGGTAATGTTGGCAATCAAGACAATATAGGTTCTTTCGGAGGATCTTTTAACGGAATAATAAAGAATAGCGTAAGCTATGCAACAGTTTATGGCAGAGATAATGTTGGTGGACTTATCGGTATGAAGGGTCAGTCCATGGGTTCCTGCGATGCCATAAACAGTGCATTTTTGGGTAAGATAATTGCTACCGGAAACTGCGCAGGCGGAATTGTTGGCTCCGGATATACTGCCGGAAGTGCACCCGGTACGCCTATGGTACAGGTTCACAACTGTTATGTTGCTGCTGAAATCAGTGGCAAAGATAAGGTTGGCGGAATTGTTGGCGCGGAAGGCGGTCATATTGGCAATGTGGATGAAGGCGATGTATATGGCGTAAGAGGAACGGTTTCTATTTCGGAAAACCATTTCTACGGCAAGCTTTCCGCAAAAGGCGGCTATGTCGGCGGAATTATCGGATATTTTAACGACTTCACCAAAAAAACCGGCGAAGCAAGCAACTTCTTTGTTTCCACCTGCGGAACCGACAGAGCAATCGGTGGTGTTGCCGAGGGCAACACCGTTGTCGGTGAGGAACGCTATGGTCTGGCGTTCTCCGCAAAAGAATTTGCGGACGGAACCATCACCGCAAAGCTGAACGCCTCCGAAAGCCCATACAGAACCTACTATGGATATTCTGAATGGATTCAGGCGGCGAAATACCCTGTTCTTGACGGAACCGCACCCGCCGTTGAAGCAAAAATTGCCGCCATCGGCACTGTCACCAAGGACAGCGGCGAAGCAATCAAAGCGGCGCGCGACGCATACAACGCTCTCACTACGGAGCAGAAAGCACTCGTTTCCAAGGAAGCCTATGATGCTCTTGTTAAGGCTGAAAAGCTGTTCGATATGATTCAGAGCAGCAACAAGCCCGGCACGCTGCCCGGCGGCAAGACCGAC
>USFO01000128.1 GCA_900553955.1 uncultured Oscillospiraceae bacterium | reverse complement strand
GAGGAGCTTATCCGCTGGCTGTGCAGAAAAATTCCGGGTTATGGGAAGTTCCTTGACAGAAGGGAGTTCGCCGAGGCTGTTGAAGCAGCTGCATAAAGCGAAGGGAGAGATTGTTATAAGTCAAAAAAGAAGAGATAAAAAGCACCGTGTTTTACGAAACGGTGAAAGCCAACGTGCCGACGGTAGGTATGCCTATAAGTATATCGGAAACGATGGAAAGTCTCATTTCGTGTACAGCTGGAAGCTTGAGAAAACAGATCCGCTGCCTTCCTGCAAACGCGATTGCGAAGCACTGCGAGAGAAGGAAAAGCGCATCGAAAAAGAGCTGGCAGAGGCAAACGGCACTTCCGATATAGGCAGTATTACCGTATCTGATTTTGTGGAGAAATACATTGATACGCATAATGCTCTTCGTGAAAGCACCGTAAACCAATACCGCGGAGCCCTCAATATACTAAAGAAATATTCCTTTTGTCATAAAAAAATTTCCGAAGTGACTGTTGCCGACGCTAAAAAGTATGCGTTAGAACTTAGCAAAACCCGCTCTTTCGGTACCACTCAAACCGATCTTATTGTGCTCAAAGCAGCGTTCAACGAAGCTGTTGAGGACGGAATATTAAAGTCAAATCCCTTTTCGTTCAGACTTTCAAAGCTTATTATAAACAACACAGTTCCAAAGAGCTCAATCAACAAGGAAAATCGAGATACTCTGATAGATTTCTGCCGCAAAAATAAGCGGGCTAACAAAAGTATTGACGCCATCACCATTTTACTCGGAACAGGCATGAGGATATCCGAACTTTGCGGGCTTACATTTGACGATATAGATATGAAAAAAAGAATTGTCTTTGTCCGCCATCAGCTTTACAAAAGCGGAAAAGAAATAAAGCTTGTTCCGCCAAAATCCTCTGCCGGAATAAGGCCTATTCCGATGAGCGATGAAGTATACAAAGCGTTTGAAAGAGTAATTTCCGACCGCAGCAACGCCAAAATTCCGAAATATACACATTTTTTGTTTCTCACGAGCAGCGGAAAACCTACCGACGCGAGAATATGGGATTCCCGTTTTCGGAGCTACTGCCGCCAAATAAACGAATTCCAAGATGAAAAACTGCCACGCATTACCCCGCATTCTTGCCGGCACACATTTTGCTCCGATATGGCGCTTGACGGAATGAACCTTAAAATATTACAGAAAATTATGGGACACTCAAGCCTTCAAATAACGGCAGACAGATATACCCATGTCGAAGGTGAGGATGAAATCATAAAGGAATTTAATAAAATAGGAAAATGATTTACTACTCTTTTTACTACTTTTAAGTGCTAGGATATGCAAAGTTATACCAATATATTTCATTCTTAGTGATATTTAGACAGTGCTTTATTGTTGACAGCCTTATCCGATGGCTTACCAATGCGGTTTGTCGCTTCGTTATGTTAATAAGAACTTTTATATTAAATTTTTCTTAAATTTGTGGTTTTTATTTGCAATAAAGCTTTGCTTTTGATACACTATATATTAGCAAGCTTCGTTATACATTTTTTATACATACCCAAAGGAGGTTCGCCCGAGCAAGGCGAAGAATTTTATGGCAGATCTTAAACTTATCAATGTGAAAAAGGTTTACCCGTGGGAGAGTGCTTCCGAAAAGAAAAAGGCTCTTGCGAACCCCGGAAACCTTGAATACACAGAAGAGGGCGTCGTGGCGGTAAGCGATTTCAACCTCAATATTGCAGACAAGGAGTTTATCGTGCTTGTAGGTCCCTCCGGCTGCGGCAAATCCACCACCCTGCGTATGATTGCCGGACTTGAGGAGATTTCCTCCGGCGAAATTTACATAGGCGATAAGCTGGTGAACGATATTGCGCCGAAGGATCGCGATATAGCCATGGTTTTCCAAAACTATGCGCTGTTCCCCCACATGACGGTTTACGAAAATATGGCGTTTTCCCTGAAAATGCGCCACACCCCGAAGGACATAATCGACAAAAAGGTGCGCGAAGCGGCTGAGATTTTGGGCATCACCGAATATCTCGACAGAAAGCCGAAGGCGCTTTCCGGCGGTCAGCGTCAGCGCGTTGCCATCGGGCGTGCAATCGTGCGTGAGCCGAAGGTTTTCCTTATGGACGAGCCGCTTTCAAACCTCGACGCAAAGCTTCGTAACCAAATGCGCGCGGAGATTATTCAGCTTCGCCGCAAGGTGGACACCACCTTTATCTACGTCACCCACGACCAGACCGAGGCTATGACCCTCGGCGACAGAATAGTTATCATGAAGGACGGCAGAATTCAGCAGTCCGGCACCCCGCAGGAGGTTTTTGACCACCCGTCGAACATTTTCGTGGCGGGATTTATCGGCACGCCGCAAATGAACTTTTTCCCCGCCCGGCTTATTGAGCAGGAGGGCAAATATTCCGTGCTCTTTGAGGGACATATTATTGCTCTGCCGGAGGACACCTGCGAAATTCTCCGTGCTCAAAACATGCCCGACCGAGATATCACCGTCGGCGTTCGCCCGGAGCATATCACCCTTGCTGACAACGGCATAACCGCCTCGGTGGATGTTTCGGAGATGATGGGCTCCAACGTGCACCTGCATGTAAGCATCGGCGCCTCCGAAGCCATTGTTATTGTGCCGAATGCCTCCGACATAGGCTCCTTCGGTGCCGGCGACTCCGTCAGCCTTGATATTGCAGGCCGCCGCCTGCACCTGTTTGACGGCGCCACCGGAAAAAATCTCATCTGATTTCGCGCTTAAAAATCCCGTGCTCAAATTGATTTTTTTGAGCACGGGATTTTTTGTTTGAGCACGGTTTGAGCACGGTGTAAATTGCATTTGAGCACCGAGTGAGGCTGAGCGCGTTCTCGGCTCCCCTGTGCAAGGGGAGCTGGCTTTTCGGCTTGTTTTACAAGCCGAAAAGACTGAGGGGTTGTATCCGCGACCAGTGACAGCGTTTACGCCTATTTACTGCCCCACAATATTCTTCCGTGCTTTAGTCGGTGGGGCGATACTTACCCCTTTTCTTTTGTAACCAAAAGAAAAGCCGTAAGACGGTA
>USFO01000127.1 GCA_900553955.1 uncultured Oscillospiraceae bacterium | reverse complement strand
AAGCGCGGTGCTCATTTTGAGCACCGCGCTTTTGCGTAAGGAGAAAACAATATTATTTGCGGTAAATATCCGCAGATTTTTGCGTTACGGCGGCGGCGCCGCTGTTGTTAAGGCTCAGAGTCGGACTGCCGTAGTAGCCGACGTTGCCTACGCCGCTTATGTCGGTACTCAAGGTGCCAGTGCAGGAAATTTCCACATCTCCGGCGCCGCTGACATTGATTGAAGCGTCCTTGCAGACAAGCTCCTTTGCTCGTATTTCGCCTGCACCGTCAACCTCTGCGGAGAGGGCGCCTACCTCGCCGCTTATGTCAAATTCCCCCGCACCGTCAACCTCGATGCTCATAGAAGCCGCATGAGCATCGGTAATTTGAGCCTTCACCGCACCCTGAACGTCAATTTCAAGGCTTTTGGTGCTCACGCCGTCCATAATAAGCTCGATTCCGCCGTTTATGCTAACGCTGTCGCAGTTTGCATAAACCGTAACCTCAAAGCATTCGGTGCGAAAATGGATTTCCCGGTCGGTAGAAATTTTAAGCTCGCCGTTTTTGGCGGTAACGGCAAAGCCGTGGTCTTTAATATCGCTTTGATACTTAATTTCTACTCTGTTTTCGGCGGAGGGAATTATTTTGATAAAAGCGGTTCCGCCGTTGATGGCGTTAAATGACGCTCCGTTCAGCACCACGGAGGTGATTTTCTTTCCGTCCGCCGGAGAGACCTCCTCCTCGGCAACTTCGCCGGAGAGGGTGACGCTATTCTTAAATTCGCCAGAGTAGCCGTCTGCAATTTCGGAAACGCCGCTTTTCATTGCGTCAAAAACAGCGGAGCAGCCGCTCATGGTGAGCACCATTGCCGCGACGAGCACGGCAGCAATAAGTTTTTTCATAAAACCGAAACCTCTCTTATTTTTTAATGTGCTTTCTGCCGCACAGCGCCGCAAAAACAAGCAGCGCCGCGGCGGCAAAAATACCGATTTTCAGAAATTTGTTCATAGCCAAGCCTCGCGTTAAATAAGGTTCAGACGCTTTTTGAGTATGGCGTTGTCGATGAAGAAAAGCGCCGCGGAAAGTCCGTACACCACCACATTTATTGTGATGAGGAAACCGTAAACAATGGCGTCCGTCGGAAATTCATCAAGGCGGAACGGGAAATTTTCAATCCATATTGCGAAGGACACATTGTCCGCAACCGCCTTTGCGAAAATCCACATAAACACAATGGACATGGTTTGCAGAAGCATTTGCAGACCGATGTAAACGCCCACGGAGGCAAGGAAACGGTGGGAATTGAAAAGCTGTCCTATGCACATACAGAGGTAGTAGAACAGGAATACCATGGCTATGGAGCCTATCACGAAAAGCAGTCCCAGAATAATTTCCGGCAGGTCGCTAAGGCGCACTCCGGTGAACATGAGCACAAGGGGGTTATCCCGAAAGCGCATACCCATGGCGGGAGCTATGGTGAGCATACCGAGGATGAGGCTTCCGAAGAACCATACCACGGCGGGAATGAGCTTCGCCAAAATGTTCTGACTTATGCTAACCGGCAGGGTGAACATAAGATAGCCCTCCGCGCCCAGCAGGTTCTTGTAAAATCTGATGATTATGACAACGAAGGTCGTCACCGCAAGTCCGAATGCCAAAAGGAAATAGGCGGCGGACAGGCCGAAGGTGGAAAATACCGGGTAGCTGCCGGAGAATTTCTCCGTAATAAGGCTCACCGTATAGCGCAGCCCGGAAACAAGTATGAGCATGGCATAAATGGGCAAAAAGTAAATCGCCGTTGCGCGAAATTCGTATTTCATCAGTTTACCGAGCATCTGAATACCTCCCTGAACACTCCGTCAAGAGATTTTCCGCTTTGTTCGCGGATTCTGTCGCAATTATCAAAGATGGAAATTTCGCCGTTTTTAAGGAAAATCGCTTCGTCGAGTACATTTTCAATATCGCTGATAAGGTGGGTGGAGATGACCACCACGGCGTTTTCGTCGTAGCTGCCGATTATGGTGTTTATGATGTACTCACGAGCCGCCGGGTCAACGCCGCCGATGGGTTCGTCCAGCAGATACAGATCCGCCTTGCGGCTCATCACCAGAATAAGCTGAATTTTCTCCTGATTGCCCTTGGAAAGCGCTTTAAGGCGGGTTTCCTCGCTTATTCCCAAATCGGCTATGAGCTTATGCGCGCGTGCGGCGTCAAAGTTCGAATAAAATTCGCTGAACATTTCCACAAGCTCGCTCACCTTCATGCCCTCGCTGAGATAGCTTTTGTCCGGCAGGTACGCCACCGCAAGCTTGCTTTCCACGCCGATGGGCTTGCCGCTTATGTGAATTTCTCCCGCGTCCGGCTGAATAAGCCCCGCAGTGAGCTTCATAAGTGTGGTTTTGCCGCTTCCGTTGGGACCCAGCAAACCGACTATTTTCCCGCGGTAAAGCGTAAGATTTATGTTTTTAAGGGCAGGTCTGCTGCCGAAGCTTTTAGAAAGCCCTCTTGCTTCAAAAACGACCGGGTTCTGTTCCAAAAAAATCACTCCTTTAACTCATTCGCCATAGAAATGGCGTCATCTTTTGAATAGCCAAGTTCCGCCATGGAAGAAAAAAAATTCTGAACGTTCGACCTTGCAAGTTCCTCTTTCGCCTGCCGGATAAGCTCTAAATTGTTGGTCACGAACCTGCCTGTTGTGCGCTCCGAGAAGATAAGCCCACCGCTTTCCAAAGCGGAAAGAGCGCGCTGCATGGTGTTCGGATTGACCGAAGCCTGGGCGGCAAAGTCCCTCACGGAGGGAAGCTTCATCCCCGGGACGTACTCGCCCTTGATTATCCTGTTTGAAATTTCGTTTACAAGCTGAACGTGTATCGGCTTGTCACCGGTAAATTTCCAGCCCACCGTATCACCGCCTTTTTTGTATTACTGTATTAAGCAACTAATACAATAATACAAATCTGCCCGTTTGTCAATACCCTTAATAAAGCTTTAATAATTTTTTTTGCGAACGCAGCAGGCGGGGCGCAAAGGCAAACAGCCCCGAAGCGGTGGCTTCGGGGCTGTTTGCTATGAAAAAGTAAGGGAG
>USFO01000126.1 GCA_900553955.1 uncultured Oscillospiraceae bacterium | reverse complement strand
GCTTCGCGCATTCACAGTGCCGTTTCTGCGTCGGGGATTCGCACCCCGTTCCTCTGTATCGGCTTTCGCCGACCGTGTTCCGTATGCCAATATTCAGTTCATATATGATTATGCACTTTCTCCCGCAATTTGTCAACCCTTTTAATACAAAACGTCAAAGTCGGTCGCTTTTTTATCAAAAATCATTTCTGCAAAGTAATTTTAGTCGATTTCGGCTTAAAATTGTAACAATTTATTATAGAAAAGCAAATTCATATTTGCTATAATACGATTATGAAGGAAAGGACGGCGATTTTGTGAAGAGATTTTTTGATAAGAACATCGAACCACGCTGCGAATACTGCGAAAAAGGCTATCTTTCCGCAGACGGCAAAAATGTGCTTTGCAAAAAGAAGGGCATTGTGGAAAAGGGTTTTTCCTGCCTTTCGTTTACATACGACCCTATTTTGAGGAAGCCGAAGCCCGCAGCCCCCGCAATTTTACAATACAACCCGGAGGATTTTAAGCTTTGAAAAAATTAGTTTCTTTTATTTTTGCCGCAGCCGCCGTGCTCGCCCTCTCCGTCTGCGCCTTTGCCGCAGAAAATATTGATAAACTCTTTGTGCTGAACGCCGCCTCCGGCGCGCCCGCTTCGGAGGCTGCCGCCTACGCCGAGAAAAACGGCTTTGACGGAATTTTGCTCGACTGCCGCAGCGGGTGCTCCGAGTCATATATGACGGAGCTTTTCTCCGCCGCGGGCGGCAAGCGGCTTTTTGCCCTTTGTCATGCTGATTTTGCCGCCTCTATTGCCGAAAAAAGCTTTGAGTATATTCTTCTTCCGGTCGGTGAAGCCACCGAGGAAAACCTCGCCGCCCTCGGAGAAAAGGCAGGTTTGTTCCTGCCATTCGGCGGTGACGAGGCTCTCGAAAAAGCCGGCGAGCTTTATTCCGCAGGTGGCTTCAATGTGATTTTTGCAGAAAATTTTCATTCATCCTATTCCGAAACGAATTACGAAGCTTATTTGAAGAAGCTGAGAAAATCCTTCCCGGATGCAAAGCTCTACACCGTGAACGACCTTTCCCGGGTGCTTACTCCCGTAAGCCGCGGGGACTTTTTCGGCGACGCCTATGAGCTTAACAACCAATATCTGGTCAATGTTATTCGCAAAACAGGCTTCTGCGTTTACGATTATGCGGCGCTCAAAAGCGACGCCAATGGCAGCGCAAGCTACCTTGTAAACGCCTTCGGCAGCACTGTGCTCGACAAATATGCGGATTTTTCCATTTCAAAAAAGTTCGCCATAACCCGCCCCACCACCTCGGCGCTTACAGTAGAAACGTATAAATATACAATTTTCGGCACCTCCGACCCGGGCAAAAAGCTCTATATGGACGGCGTTGAAATCAAGCGCATCGGCACAAGCGGGCTTTTCGCGGTGACAGTTGACGCGCCGAAAAAGGGCGCGACATACACCTTTACTCAGGGCGATGCCGTTCGCTCCGTGACCATAAACCGCGGCGCGGCGACCGGCGGCAGCGGCAAAACCTCGCGTCTTTCTTCCATTGCACCCGCCGCCTCCCTTTCCGCCCGCCCGGGCGAAGCCGTCACCATCACCTGCATAGGTCCCGCCGGCGGCGCGGTTTACGCAGAGGTTGCCGGAAAGAGCGTCACTCTAACTCAAGTGGCTGCCGCCGATACCGGCGTTCCGGCGAAGTTCAAGGCGGAGGTCGTTATCCCCGAAGAAAAATTCGTCGCCGGAGAAGTCACCTCCTTGGGGCAGATTTCCTACACCCTTGTTTATAACGGCGAAACGAAAAATTACAAGAGCGCGGGCGAGGTTTTCGCCATCGGAGACGGCGCAAAGCTTGCCATTCGGGCGAACTGCAACCTTGCGGGCATAGAGCCGCAGCCGGAAACCACCGGCAATTTCACCGCCACTTTGCGCACCGGCTGCGCCGACTATGTTGTGGAGGAAACCGAGGATTGGTACGGTCTTTCCATGGGCGGCTACATCAAAAAAGCTCACAGCACTCCTGTTACCGGCGGCGGCGATGTTCAAAACAGCATAACCTCCGTTCGCCGAGAAGCCGGGGAAAATTACGAGCTTTTGCATCTCTCCTGCACCAATATACCCGCCTTCCGCGGCGAAATCGACGGCAAAAAGCTGCGGCTCACCCTCTATAATACAAGCTTCGGCGAATTTGGCTCCGTTGACAGGGAATCCGAGCTGTTCTATATTGTGAACCCCATTGACAACGGCGACGGCACTATCACCGTGGTTGTTCTGGCGAAGCACACCCTTTGGGGCTGGGATATTCAAACCGACGAGGAAACCGGAACTATGACCGTGGTGCTCAAGAAGCAGCCCGTGCTCTCCGGTAACCTCGATAAGCCCCTTTCCGGAATTACCGTGGCGGTATGCTCCGGTCACGGCGGACCCGACCCGGGCGCACTCAGTCCCGCAGGCGATTACGGCGTGAACGAGGCGGAAATCAACCTTGCAAACACCATGTCAATAGCCGAAAGCTTGGAGCGCCTCGGTGCGAAAATCGTGCTGCTTGTTTCCGACGGCAGCAAGCTTGACACCTACGGCAGAACCGACCCCGCAAGGGAAGCCTTTGCAGATGTGTATATCTGCTGCCACGCCAACTCCGTTGCAGAGAACGCCGACGCGAACCTTTGGTGCGGCACGGAGGTTTATTATCACTATGACGAATCCGCGAAATTCTCGCAGAAGCTTGCGGATTACATCTCCTCGGCAACTCGCCGGGACAACGAAGGCTCCAAGCAGGATTATTATTCCGTAACCCGGCTTACCCTCTGCCCCGCAGTAATGCTTGAGGTGGGCTTCATCTCAAATCCCGCCGAGGTCGAAAGCCTTATTGACAAAACCGACATACAAAAAACCGCTCTTGCGGTGACAAAAGCGGTTATGGAGGTTGTAGATAACTGACCCGTGCTCAAAGCCATCCCGTAAAAAAGCTCCGTGCTCAAAATGAGCATGGAGCCTTTTGTTTTGAGCACAGGGTGCTTATATGCGGCAAAAGCCCCTTCACACCTGACCGGTGCGAAGGGGCTTTTGCCGCAATTTGCAATAAAGAGTTCAATAAAGGAGAAGTTGTACTCTGATTTAATTACCCGCGCTTTTTGAGCACGAGTGCCGCTGCCGCGAGCACGAGCACCGCAGGCGCCA
>USFO01000125.1 GCA_900553955.1 uncultured Oscillospiraceae bacterium | reverse complement strand
CTCGTGCGGTCAGGCGCGAGAGGGCTTTTTGCTGTTTTGGCGTGGGGCGGAGCGGCACAGCCGCGATTCACCTGTCGTTCTTCCTTCCAACTTTTAGCACAAGCCGCCGCAGCAATGGCTCGTTTTCGCTTTTCGGCGGAACCAGCGACAGCAGGAACAGCGCCGCCATGCAAAGTAAACTCACCGCAACGGGCGCGGAGGCGGAAAGCACCGCCTCAATGTTGCTTCCGCGAACGGAGAACGCCGCGGCGGCTTCGCCGGAGCGGACAAAAAACAGTCGCAAAGCGGCGGCGGAAAGCGCCGCTGCCGCGGGGCGCGAAAGCAAAAACGGCAGCAGTGGCATACGGCTTTCTTCAGTTGCCGCCGCTACTTGCAGCATGACAGAAACACCGGAAAACGCAATGATTGCTCCGGCGGTTATCACCGCCGCACTGCCGCCTATTTCCGTGCAGGCGGCGCAGCCCGCAGTGACTTCAAAAAATCCCGCAAAAAGCGCTTTATATAGCGGTGCGGCGCAGATGTGGGAGAAAAAATATCCCTGTTCGCAAACGCCAAGCGCGCCGCAGGCGATGACAATGAACGCACACATTCTAAAGCAACTTTCCGCCGCGGTGGTGACGGATTCAATTATACAGGCGGCGGTGCCGCTTTGGCGGGCGGGTTGCACCGCGGCAGACGGCGCGGGCTTTGCAAAAGCTGCGCCTACCGCGGCTATTACGGCAGTGGAAGTCGCCTGTGCCGCAAGTATCATTGCGCCGAGCTTCGCGCTGCCAAGCATCGCTGTGCCCACCGCTGCAATGAGGAACGGCGGTCCCGGGTTCACGCAAAAGGTAAGCATCCGCGCGGCGGTTTTACGTGGCAGCGAGCCCACCGCTACCGCATCGTTAATGCATTTGGCTGCGGCAGGGTAGCCGCCGATCGCCGCCGCAAGCAGGATTCCGGCGGCGCTTTCCGGCAGCCTTAGAAGCCGGGTCAGCGGGCGCAGCGCCGTGGCAAAAAAATCTGCGGCGGCGCTTTTGCAAATAAAAACGGACAGCGCCATAAACGGGAAAAGCGACGGTATGACTGCGCAGGAACACAGCGAAAGTCCGCGGCGGATTCCGTCCGAAAGGCTGCCGCTGTCAAAGAGCAAAACTATGCCAAGCGCCGCGGCGCACATGGCAGTGAAGAAATTTTTCTTATTCAAAAAATCCCGCTTTCGTAAAAAGTTTTGCACCGCTTGATAGAAACGCCGCAATATGCTAAAATATATGAAGAATTTTTCAGGTATAGAAAGGGGATTTTGTCTTGAAAAAGATAATTGCCGCCGCTTTGGCGCTGCTTATTTTGCTTTCCGCCTGCGGAAAAGAAACCGTCGGGACGGATTATGATTTTTCTCCGGTAATCGAAAAAACGGTGGAGCAGATCATAGTAGCTGCGCCGAGTCCGGTTCACGACAGCATTTACGGCGAATGGTCGGTGACGAACGCCGCAAGAAGCGGCGTTTTGGTTCCGCAAAGCTGGTTTGATGAATATTATGCGAACCTCAGCGCCGCACTTAAGGAGGCGGACGGCGTGCTGAGCGCCACGAAGAACACCGAATATTCCCGCACCATAATCGCTCTTTCCGCTATAGGAAAAGACCCGGCAAGCGTCGCCGGGTACAACCTTTTTTCCCACTATATGACCATGGATGAGGTAACGAAGCAGGGACTTCCCGGTGCGATTTTTGCGCTTATCGCACTGGACTGCAAGGATTATTCATTGCCGGAGGGTTCGGAAGTGACCCGCGAGGCGCTTGTTGACTATATTCTTGAAAATGAATACGAAGGCGGCGGCTGGGCAATAATCGGGGATTCCGCCGATGTGGATGTGACCGCGCAGGCACTGCAAGCCCTTGCTCCTCATATGGACGACGAGAAAGTGGCAGCGGCGGCGGAGCGCGCAGTCAACCTGCTTTCCGAACGGCAGAACGACGGCGGCGGATTCTACGCATGGCAGGGGATAAATTCTCAGACCACGGCGCAGGTTATAATTGCGCTTACATCCCTCGGTATTGACCCGCGCACAGACGAACGCTTTATCAAAAGCGGCGGCTGGACAGGCTCGTTCCTGATGAAATATTACCTTGGCGACGGAACGTTCTGCCACACCCTTGGCAACGGTGCGGACGCCATGGCAACAGACCAGTGCCTTCAGGCGCTCATTTCGCTTGAGCTGTCGGATAACGGCGGCGGAGCCTTCTATAACTTCGCATAAAACAAAAAAAGGGAGCTTTCGCTCCCTTTGATTATTTCCTTTTCGGGTTTTTCGGGCGCTTTTTGCGCACGGTGTAGCCCATCTGCCCAAGCTTTTTGCCCTGAGCAAAATATTCGCCGTGGGAGTAGAACATAACTCCCGCTTTGCGCAGGTCAAGCCTGCCTTTTTCGTCGATGTATTTTTCATCGACATCAACGGCGACAATTTCCGCAATGAACATATCGTGGCTGCCGAGGTGCTTTATTTCCTTGACCTTGCATTCAAGCGAAATGGGGCTTTGGTCGATGAGCGGAGCTTTCACGGCGGAAGCTTCCACCGGGGTAAGCTTCATTTCGGCGAATTTATCGGTATCTTTGCCGGAGCGAACGCCGCAAAAATCCGCCGCACGGGTAAGATCCGCGGTGGTAACATTGATTACAAACTCACGGTTTTCTTCAATAAGGTGGTGGCTGAACCGTTCCGGGCGAATCGAAACATAGGCCATGGGCGGAACGGAATTTATAATTCCGGTCCACGCAACGGTGAGCACATTGGGCTTTTCCATAGTGCCGCAGGTCACAAGTGCTGCCGGAGCGGGCGCAAGCAGCGTGCCGGGTTTCCAAACTTGTTTAGACATAATATCCTCCAAAATTTATTTCAAAATAACTAACACATAATTATAGCATTATTCTACCGCCGCCGCAATACGCGTCGGCGGCAAAGGAGCAAAAATGACGGAATATATTTTTATCGACCTTGACGAAACGCTGCTTGACTTTCACCGAGCGGAAAGGGAAGCGGTTTCCGAAGCTATGCTGCACTTCGGCATAGAACCCACAAGGCAGAATCTGGAGCTTTACAGCAAGCTTAATATTGCCCAATGGAAGCTGCTTGAGCAGCAGAAGCTGACCTTGCCGGAGGTAAAGTGCCGCCGCTTTGAGCTGCTTTTTAACGAACTCGGCTGCAAAGCTTCGCCCACCGCCGCCGCAGAATATTATGAGGAGCAACTTGCGGA
>USFO01000124.1 GCA_900553955.1 uncultured Oscillospiraceae bacterium | reverse complement strand
AAAATGCCCTTCTAGGGCTTATTCAAGCCTCCGGCTTTGCCGGAGGTTGTGACTACCCGCACCGTTTTGCCCGGTTATGCAGATGTGCTCGCCGCCGTGCACCTTGAGCTGAATATTTTCTGCGAGCACCCGGTTGCCTGCTTTGAGCATCGGCAGCGAAAGACTGAGCACGGTTTTGCCGGAGGGCAGGGCGGCGCCTTTTCCAAACTGAAGAAAAATGGCATCCCCCTGCTCCGGAAAGTCTGTAAGCTGTTCCTTTTCCTTCTCAAAGCGCCGCCCAATGGATTGTACCGTGTGCATCTTTTTCTTCAGCAGTGCGCCGCCGTGAGGGTCGCCGCGGCTAATGGAACTCTGCTCGTGCTCAACCTTGTCGCGGATGCGGCGGAAACGCTCCATTTTCTTATCAAATTCCCGACGGTCGCTTTGTGCAACCTGCTCTTGGTGTTCAAAAAGCTCCGCACGGCGGCGCACATATTCGGAGTACGAAAGCCTGAGCACCGCCGCCCGCGGCACGGTCTTTTTGCGGAGCTGCTCCATGTGGATTATGGCGGTGGCTGTATTTTCAAGTAGCGTTTCATCGTGGGAAGTGTATAAAATTGCAATATCACATTCATTTATAAAGTGTTCAAGCCACTCCAGAGTTTCTATGTCAAGGTCGTTGGAGGGCTCGTCGAGCAGCAGAACGTCCGGTTGCTTACACAGTGCCGCAAGCAGCAGAATTTTCACTTTTTCTCCGCCTGAAAGCGTGCTCATCTGCTGCTCGCTCCGGCAGCTTTCATAGCTTAGCCCAAAGCTTGAGCACAGCTTTGCACCATCGCCGTAAGGTAGGTGGAAAAAGCTTTTATTTGTCAAAAATTTCGCAATAGAAAGCGCTTTTTCGGCTTCGGACAGCTCCTGCGGAAGATAGCCGAAAATCGTGTTTCCGGTGATGATTTCGCCGGAATATTCGGCGTAACTTTCTATGAGCGCGGGGCTGTAAATCAGCTTTAGCAGCGTTGATTTTCCGTTGCCCTCATCACCGATGAGGGCGACTTTTTCGCCGTCTTTGAGCACGAAAGAAAAATCTTTTAGCAGCGCGTGAAGGTCTTTTTTATGATAAATCGAGAGGCTCTTTATTTGAAGCATATGCATTCTCCTTTGCATAAAAAATCCGCCTTCGGCAAAAATCCGAACGCGGAGCATGGCAATGCGCAGCAAAATAAAAAGCGGGCGCAAAAAATGCCGCAATCCGCGTTTTTGCCGTAACCGAACAGAGGGCGCTGCACTTGCAGCCCCGCCGAAGACTTAAGATAAGTTCGTTACAAAGCAAAAAGCAGATTATTCGCGCATTTTTCCACCCTTTTCAAAGAAAATTTTATGCAAGAGGGTTTCTCACAGAAACATAATAGCACATAGTGCTGAAAATTGCAATAAAAAGCAGAAAATAAAAAGTGAGGAGCAGGAAAAATATAGCGCGAAGAACCATGCACAGTACGGCAGCGCCTCCACCATGGATAGATTTACCGAAAAGAAAAGCCCGCTTTCCAAGCTGACCCCACAAAAACGAAAGAAACTCATCAGGGGTGCATTTTTATTCAGGTCAGCTTGCCGAAAAACAAAGTTTTTCGACAAGCTGAATCAGCCCTCCCGAAAGGGAGGGCTGACTTCGTCGTATTTTCGCATTTTATCTTGTAATCGCTTTATAAAGCCCGAGGTAAGCCGCGGCGGAGCGATGCCAGCTGAAATCGTATCGCATGGCGGAGCGCACGGCGCTCTGCCACTCGCCGCCGTGATAGCGGAAGTATGCGCGTTCAATGGCGTTGAACATATCGTCCGCGTTGTAGGTTTTGAAGGTGAATCCGTTGCCGCCCGGCGCACCAAGGTCGTGGATGGAGTCTTTAAGTCCGCCGGTTTCGCGGACGATGGGTACAGTGCCGTAACGCAGCGCAATCATCTGGGCAAGGCCGCAGGGCTCACTTTTGCTGGGCATGAGCAGCACGTCCGCGCCCGCATAAATTCGACGGGCAAGGGGCGGCACAAAGCCGGTAATCACGCTCACCCTGCCGGGGTAGCGCGCTCCAAGGCGGCGGAAAAATTCCTCGTATTGCGGTTCGCCGCTGCCCAAAATCACCATCTGCGCGTTCATGTTCATAATACGGTCGCCCACGTATTCAACAAGGTCTATGCCCTTGTGCGAAACAAGCCGCCCGACCATTCCGATAAACATGGCGCTGGGGTCAACGCAAAGTCCGACTTCTTTTTGGAGGGCGGCTTTGTCAGCCGCTTTGCCGGAAAGGTCGTCGGCGCTGAAGTGCGCAGCGATGTCCGGGTCGGATTCCGGGTCGTAGCTTTCGCAGTCAATGCCGTTCAGAATACCGGTGAGCTTGTAGCTGCGTTCCCGCAAAAATCCGTCAAGCCCCCAGGCGTACCATGGGTCAAGAATTTCCTTCGCGTAGGTGGGGCTTACGGTGGTGACCACATCGCAGCGGTCGATTCCGCCCTTCATATAGTTGCAGCGCCCGCCGAGTTCAACAAGACTGCGCTTGTCCTCCGGCAGACCGGCAATGTCGCCGGCGACGAACATATCAAAATCGCCCTGGTACTGAATATTATGTATGGTGAACACGGTTTTTATTCGACTGAATTTCGGATCACCGTGATAAAACACCTCAAGGAACACCGGAACAAGTCCGGTTTGCCAGTCGTTGCAGTGAAGAACGTCCGGGGCGAAGTCACCCATGTGGCGAATGCTCTCGAGTACCGCCATAGAAAAGAATGCGAAGCGTTCGCCGTCGTCGTAGTGGCCATATATGCCGCTGCGGCGGAAATAGTATTCGTTGTCGACGAAATAGTAGACGACGCCGTCCTTTTTTGCGGTGAACAGTCCGCAGTAGAGCTCGCGCCAGGAAAGGCGGACGGTGAAGCTCTCGAGGAATGTCATTTCCTCGCGCAGGTTCTGTGGAATGTCGGAATAGAGCGGCAGAATGACGCGACAGTCTGCGCCTGCGGCGCAGAGAGCCTTTGGCAACGCGCCGGAAACGTCGGCAAGCCCGCCGCTGGCGATATAGGGTCTTGCCTCGCTTGTTGCAAAAAGTACGTTCATGGGGTTCCTCCTTTTTATATTATTCGGCAGATTTAATAAACAAATTTAATGGGGAATAGAGCGCGCCCGCGGCGCATCTGCGGGTGGTAGAGAGGCGGCTGCGCCGCGACAACCGCGGCTTGCCTGCGCCCAATAAGGCGAATGGAGCGCATTTCTCGGCTCCCCTTATTCATAAGGGGAGCTGTCACGCCCAAAGGATTTAGCGGCGTGACTGAGAGGATCTTTG
>USFO01000123.1 GCA_900553955.1 uncultured Oscillospiraceae bacterium | reverse complement strand
ACCCCTGATGGGTTTCTTCCGCCCTATCTTCCTTTCCGATACCGCATAATCTTATGCACAGAAACGAAAAAATGCCGCTGCGCGGGATTTTTTCGACAGACAAAATGCCCGAAGCACATGGCTTCGGGCATTTTTTTCAAAGGGGAAACTCTTTTTACAGTTTGTTCATTGACAACGGCAGAAAATATGATAAAATATAGCATCTTAATTTAGCGAAGGGAGAACAAAAATGAACATTTGGCATGATATTCCCAAGGAGAGAATTAAAAAGGACGACTTCACCGCAGTTATAGAAATTCCCAACGGCGGCAAAAACAAATACGAAATGGACAAGGAAACCGGTATGCTCCGCCTTGACCGGGTGCTTTACACCGCCACCCACTATCCGGCGAACTACGGCTTCATTCCCCGCACCTACGCCGCCGACGGAGACCCTCTCGATGTGCTCGTGCTCTGCCGCGAAGCAATTCACCCCATGACTCTGGTACAGTGCCGCCCCATAGGCGTTATCAAAATGACCGACGGCGGCTCCTCCGACGAAAAGGTTATCGCCGTGCCTTTCCATGACCCCTCCCGTTCCTGCTATTTCGACATTTCGGAGCTGCCCACCCACACCATGGACGAAATGCAGCATTTCTTCGAGGTCTACAAGTCCCTTGAGGGTAAAACCACCGTGGTTCACGAGGTTCTCGGTCATGAGGACGCGGAGCGCATTATCGCGGAGTGCATGGAGAACTACGACCGCACCTTCGGCGAAAAAAAATAATACGGCTGCGGCGCAAAGCGCCGCGCACAGCTTCGGTATAGCACTGTTCTTACAAGCATCAAAAACTCCCGTGTTCAAAATGAGCACGGGAGTTTTTTGAGCACGGTTTTGAGCGCCGCTCAATTATTCTTCAACAGCTTTTTTAAGTTCGTCGACCATGTCGGTTTTTTCCCAAGTCACGCCTAAATCCTCTCTGCCCATGTGGCCGTAGGCGGCAAGGTGCTTGTAGATGGGGCGGCGCAGGTCAAGGCGCTTGATGATTGCAGCAGGGCGAAGATCAAAGACCTTTTCAACCGCCTCGGCGATTTTGTCATCGGCGTATTTTCCGGTGCCGAAGGTGTCCACGAGCACGGAAACGGGCTTCGCAACGCCGATGGCATAGGCAAGCTGAATTTCGCATTTTTCCGCAAGACCGGCGGCGACAATGTTCTTCGCAATCCATCTTGCGGCGTAGGCGGCGGAGCGGTCAACCTTCGTGGGGTCCTTGCCGGAGAAGGCGCCGCCGCCGTGGCGGGAATATCCGCCGTAGGTGTCGACGATAATTTTGCGTCCGGTAAGGCCGCTGTCGCCCATGGGGCCGCCGATTACAAAACGGCCGGTGGGGTTCACATAAATTTTGGTTTCGTCGTCAATGAACTCTGCGGGAATTACCGGGTCAATTACGTTCTTGATAACATCCTCGCGGATCTGCTCAAGGCTCACGCTTTCGGCGTGCTGGGAGGAAATAACTATCGCGTCTATGCGAACGGGCTTGCCGTCGTCATATTCCACCGTCACCTGAGATTTGCCGTCCGGGCGGAGATAGGGCATGGTTCCGTTTTTGCGAACCTCGGTAAGGCGGCGGGTAAGCTTGTGGGCGTAGCTGATGGGCATGGGCATAAGCTCCGGAGTTTCGGTGCAGGCAAAGCCGAACATCATACCCTGGTCGCCGGCGCCCTGCTCGTTTTCGTCGTCGCCGTCAACGCCCATGGCAATATCCGGGGACTGCTGATGAATGTTCGTCACAACGGCGCAGGTGTTGCTGTCGAAGCCGTATTCCGCGTTGTCGTAGCCGATTTCCTTGACGGCGTTTCTCACAATGGCGGGAATGTCAATGTTCGCGGTGGTGGTAATTTCGCCCATTACGGAAACAATTCCGGTGGTGCAGGTGGTTTCGCAGGCGACTCGAGCCGCCGGGTCTTTTTCAAAAATCGCATCCAAAACGGAGTCCGAAACAATGTCGCAAATTTTGTCGGGATGTCCTTCAGTGACGGATTCGGAGGTAAAAAGTCTTCTGTTCATGGTCAAATCCTTTCTTGCCGAATAAAAAAGCGCCCGAAGAACGGGCGCGCAAACACACTTTAACCGTTCCTCATCTTTCGGAATTTCTTCCGCAGGAATTGGCACCACACTCATAAACGCAGGTTGCCGGGCTTCATAGGGCCTGTCCCTCAGCCGCTCTCGATAAGGCATTATCTATATTTCATTTTTCGTACACCGATTATAATATAACGAAATCCCCGTTTTGTCAACAGTTTTTTCGGTGAATTTTTATCCTTTAAGTATTATTTCCGCCGTTTTCGCCCCGAAGTATTCATTTTTCGCGCTTTTGCGGCGAATTATTCCGCCTCAAGGCTGATATACAGCTCCAAAATCCGGTCGAGCGCGTCCTTTTCCTCCAAAGAGAGAACACAGTTCTTCCCTATTTTCTCCCAAAAGAGCCTGCCGTCAAAGGCATAGAGGATTTCTCCGTCGTCCATGCCGCCCAAAATGCAGTCGTAGCTGCCGTCGGCGGAGCCCTCCTGCCAGTCCGCCTCGGCAAAGAGCTGCTTCACCTGCGCTTCGTCGTCCTTGGAAAGCAGAATTTCCTCCGTTTCTCCGGTTCGGGAAACCCAGACCTTCCCCTCATTGTCGTAGCAGCGGAAAACAATGGGCTTGCCGTCGATGAAAACATCTATGCTGTTCACTCCTGATATTTGGTAATCGTAGCCGACCCCGAAGTTGGATTCGCCGTTTTTGGAGGGAACCTCGCCCTCGGGAGCCATGGCGGTTATTTCGCCGTCCATAACGCCGCAGCGCCCCTTTCTCGTGCTCACCGTCTCCGTGGAAATATAGAGCTTGTCCAGCACGAAAACCGCCTTGGCGTTGTCGTGCTCATTTTTGAGCACGGCGTTTTCCTCGGTGCTCAAAAGGTCGAATTTCGGCGGGTCGGAGGGGTTCTTCACAAAGTACCAGCCGTCCTTGATATGCAGGTAGCAGTCGTTTTCGCCGTTCTTTACATAAGAGAAGCTCGACTTTTCCGTGGTGAACATATAGCATTCGCCGCCCTCGCAGTCGCTCGGCTCGTTTCCGTGCTCAAAGCTGCGGCGTTCGCATTTAAGTGAGGAAAGCCAGTTCTCGATTTCCTCTATTTTCTGCTTTTCGGCTGTATAGCTTGTAATTTTTCCGCATACGGCGTGCTCAACGGACACGGTGCGGGTGCTCGTGGGAATAAGCGTTCCGAAATTTATGTGCTCATTTTCTTTTTCCTTGCAGCCCGTGAGCACTGCGAGCACCAAAATCAGAAGCAGTACGGCGACCGTTT
>USFO01000122.1 GCA_900553955.1 uncultured Oscillospiraceae bacterium | reverse complement strand
CCTCACGCTCCCGCGTGAGACTCCCCCTTGAAAAGGGGGAATAAACGCTCCACCGCAGGCAAGGTGCTTTCCCACCCCGACCGCCGTCCCCGACGGGGTCCCCGGCGGATTTCAATATACCTAATATGCTCGACCGCCTAAGGCGCTTCGCGCCAGCCGAGGTTATTATTTCAATACCGCAGCGCAAGGCACAAACTCACCGCGGCGGCGTAGCCGCGGTTGCCGCGGCGTTCGACAAAAGTTCGATAAAACTACTTTTCTGTTCGTACAAACTCGTCAAAAATAAACCCTTCATATAAAAAGAAAGGAAAAATTCCGCATGACAAAGCAGAAAAAGACCCTTTGTATCATCGGCGCGGCGGTGCTTGTGCCGGTGCTCATTATCGTTCTGGTGGTAAACGTCACCCTCAACAAAATCAAGCGCCTTGACGGCTACGAGCAGTCCATGACCGAGGAGGAGTACTCCGCGCAAAGCGGCGCCGACGAGGCCGCCGCCAACTATTCCGTTGTTGCCGAGGACAAAATCAACTGGGGCGAAAAGCTTGACATTGAAATGAACGGCAATTCCTTCAACATTCTGCTCATCGGAACCGACCTTGACGAGGGCGGCACCTCCCGTTCCGACAGCATGATCGTCTGCAACGTGAACCTTGACGCCAAAAAGGTCACGCTGATTTCCTTTCTGCGCGACTGTTATGTTCAGATTCCCGACCACAAGGACAACAAGCTGAACGCCGCCTATGCCTTCGGCGGCGTGGAGCTGCTCGACCGGACGCTCGAGGAGAATTTCGGCGTTGCGGTGGACGCCAACGTTTTGGTGGATTTCAAGGCGTTTCAAAAGGTTATCGACGCCCTTGGCGGCGTGGAGGTTTACCTTTTTAGCGACGAATGTGCCTATGTAAATTCAGGAACTAAAGGCAAAAGCTATAAGGAAGGCTATTGCCTGCTTGACGGAGAAGCAGCCCTTGCCTATTGCCGAATCCGCAAGCTCGATTCCGACTTTGGCAGAACGGAGCGCCAGCGCAAGGTGCTCACGGCGCTTTATAACAAGTTCCACACCATCACGCTGAAGGAAGCACTTGACCTTATCGACAAGGTTTTCCCGCTTGTGACCACGGATATCACGAACTCGGAGATGGTTTCCTATGCGGTGAAGCTGCTGCCGATTATCCGCGAATGCGAAATTGAGCCGGCGCACATTCCGGTGGACGGCACATGGGAAAATGCGAACGTGCGCGGCATGGCGGTGCTGCTTTTGGACTTTGACAAAAACCGCGCCACCCTAAAAGAGATTATAGAAGGGGAGTAAGCGGAGCAATATGCTCCGCAATGAAGCGCGCCTGCGGCGCATGAAGCACCCCTTCGTGATATGAAGCGCGTCTTCGGCGTATGAAAAACGAATGTGTGACCGCTGTGCGGTCACATTTTCATAGGGTAGTGGCACAGCGGTAAATGAGCGCGTTCTCGGCAACCACTGCGCAAAACTTTCCACAGATAAGTCGCGGAGCTCTGTCCCTCACCGCCACCTCTGTGCGTCCCGGCTATAAAAAATGTGCGGGCACTGCGCACACCTAAACTTTGCCGCCTTTGGCGGCAAAACATAACCCGCGGCAAAGCCGCGGATATAACTGCGCAGCGCAGCTGCGCAATGCGTGCTCATTCCAAATAATCGAGGTATCTAAGTGAAAAAAATCTTCAAATCAGCATATTTTTATTTGTATATTCTTACTCCGGCGGGGCTTTTGCTCTGCGCCGCAGCAAAATACATAGACGGCTTTGCCGATTGGTATTGCGAAAACATCTATAAGCCCGCGGCGGGCGCGCTTGGCACCGTAACCGGTGCGTTTCCGTTGTCGCTGATGGAGCTTGGCATTGCCGCTGCGGTGCTTGTGATTATAGTTTTGAGCATCGGCGCCGCACGCCGTGCTCACCGCGGAGAAACCACCGTGCTCAAAGCGTTTGGTTCCGTGCTCAAAAAGATTTTTGCCGCCGCTTCGGTGGTTTTCTTCCTGTTTGCAGTGTTCTGCGGAACTAATTATTACCGCACCTCATTTGCGGAGCAAATTGGTCTGAAGGTTGAAAAATCCGGTGTTGATGAGCTTTATACGCTCTGCTCCGACCTGCTTGAGCGCGCAAATTCCTTGAGCACGGAGCTTGAGCATGATGAGCACGGCGTCACCGCTTATCCTGAAAGCGACTTCGCTATGGCGAAGTCTGCTGCAGAAAATTATCGCCTGCTCTATGAAAAATATCCGTTTCTGAACATGGGCGGCAGCACCCTCGGCACGCCGAAGCCCGTGCTGTGCTCATTTGTAATGTCAAAAATTCTTATTGCCGGGGTGTATTCGCCCTATACATTGGAGGCAAATATCTGCCGCGAAGGCCCGGATTTTCTCCGCGGTTCGACAATGATGCACGAGCAGACTCACCTGCGCGGCTTTATGAACGAGGCGGAGGCGAATTTCGTCGCATATCTTGCCTGCGAAAACAGCCCCGACCCATACTTTGAGTACAGCGGCTGCTGCCACGCGCTGCTGAACGCCATGAACGCGCTTTACTCCGCGGATTACGACCGCTGGGCGGAGCTTCATGCCCGGTATTCCGAGAGCCTCGCGGCGGATATGCGTGCCCAAAACGCCTATGTCGCGGCGAACGAAAGCCCTGTTTCCGACGTTTCCGACGCGGTGAACGACACCTACCTCAAGCTGAACAGCCAGTCCGACGGTGTGCGCAGCTACGGGATGGTGGTGGATTTGCTCCTTGCATATTGGCGGACAAAATGAAAATACCGAAAGCACGCAATAAAGCCCACCGAAATGCGGCGGGCTTTTCACTCTGTCAAAAAGTCCTTTAGCACTTCACACATGGCAAGGACTTTTTATTTTTGCACATGAACAATCAAAAGACAAGCAGTAACAAAATAATCCGTCAGGGGGCATCTTTTGCTTTTGTTAAAGTCGGCTTGTCAAAAAACAAAGCTTTTCAACAAGCCGACAAGCCCACCGTCCGGCAGGCTTTTTGTCATCCCGGTTCGGCTCCGGGGGCGGGGTCGGGCTTGAACAAAAGCGAGAAGCTCCACACGCCGCTGATGCCGACGAGAATATAGACAATGCGGCTGAGCACACCTGCCGCGCCGCCGAAGAGCCACGCTACAAGATCGAACCGGAACACGCCCACAAGCCCCCAGTTCACCGCGCCGATTATCACAAGCGCAAGCGCGATTTTGTCGATAACCGCAAGAGCGGAATTCATATTTTACATCTCCTTTTTTGCCGCAAAAGCGGCTTTGCTGCTATTTTCCCTGGGAAAATCAAAAATATTCCCCAAAGGATTTTACAAAGTGTGTGAAAATGTGTTAAAATATAAGCTGTTTTGAAATGCACAGGCATTTTTTGTCGATTGCCGCTTCGCGGCACGGCGGCAAAG
>USFO01000121.1 GCA_900553955.1 uncultured Oscillospiraceae bacterium | reverse complement strand
AAACAAGCCGAAAATCCAGCTCCCCTTACACAGGGGAGCCGAGAAACGCGCTCCGCCTCACTCGGTGAGCACAGAGGGAGCCGAGGCGGCTACCGCCGCAGGGCACAGAATTGCAAGGGTTCGAACCGCAGTTAAGCCCGCTTTTAGCGGGCTGCCCTCATCCGTCACGGTGCGGCGCTGTGCCGCGACCAGCGGCACACCTTCATTTTTCATGCACCGAAGCCGCGCTTCATACACCGCAGGTGTGCTTCATGCGCCGTAGGCGCGCTTCATTTGCTGAGAAACGCGGCGCTTTGCGCAGCGTTTCTCAGTCATTATGACCCTCCGCATCGTCAAAGTATTTATCGATGGCATTTTTAAGCGCCACGGCGGCTTCCTGCGGAGTTACGTCCTGCATCTGCGCACCCGCCATGGTCTGGTGCCCGCCGCCGCCGAGGGCTTCCATAATAACCTGCACGTTCATTCCGCCAAGGCTTCGGGCGGAGAAAGAAACTCCCGCGGGGGTCTTGAACATAACCACCGAGGCGGAAACGCCTTCGATAGTCAGCAGCTCATCCGCCGCCTGCGGCGCAACAAGCCCCACATCGTCATACGGCTTCGCAAAGCTGATGGCACAGCCGCGGTAAATTTCCGCCCGGGAAACAATTTCGGAGCGGTGGCGGTAGCTTTCAAGGCTGCCGGAGAAAAGCTCTTTGACCCGAACGGTATCCGCACCCTGCTTTTTCAGGAACGCTGCCGCTTCAAAGGTGCGCACGCCCGCTCTCATGGTAAAGCTCTTCGTATCAAGCATAATGCCGGAAAGCAGGGCTTCCGCTTCGGACTTTGTAACCTTGCAGCGGGAATCGAAATATTGAAGCAGCTCCGTGACCATTTCCGACGCGGAGGAAGCGTAGGGTTCGTGATAGAAAATAACCGCGTTTTCCACGCTGCCCATCATGCGGCGGTGGTGGTCGATTACCACCACGTTGCGGCATTTGGAATACAGCTCCTTGGATTCGAGTATGTTCTGAACATGGGTATCGACTATAATCAGCAGAGTGTCCTCCGTAACCCGCTCCATGGCCGCCTCCGGCGAGATGAACAGATCTGCTTCGCCGCCCTGCTCCGTCTTTTCGATGAGGGGTCTTGCAAGGCAGGTTGCCTTGTTCACCACAACATTGGCGTCCTTGTCCATGTCGCGGCAGGCCTCCGCCATAGCAATGGCGGCGCCCACGCAGTCAAGGTCGCCGAAGCGGTGACCCATGGTGAGCACATTTCCGCTGGATTCGATAAGGTCGCAAAGCGCCGCCGCCACAACTCTGGTCTTTACCTTGGTACGCTTTTCAACGCCCTTGGCGAAGCCGCCGTAGAATTCGTAGCCGCCGGGTTCCTTGACCGCTGCCTGATCGCCTCCCCTGCCAAGAGCCATTTCCAGTGCCTGACCGGAGAACTCCGTGAGCTTGTTGAGGCTGTAGCCTCCTCCGGCAACGCCAATGGAAAGGGTTACGGGCAAGCCTTCACTGGTGAGGATTTTGCGCGCCTTGTCAAGGATGGCGAAGCGCTCCTCCTCCATTTTTTCAAGGTATTTCTGTTCCACTACCACAACATACTTGGAGCTTTCGTACCGCTTGATAAGGGCGTGGTTCTTTTCGGAGAAATTCTCGAAAAGATCCTCCACCTCGCCCATAATTCTGCTTTTTTCGCTGTCGCGGCAGTTCGCAAACAGGTCGTCAAGGTTATCGAGCACAATGCTCATAACCACGGGGCGAGTTTCGTTATACAGCGTAGTTATACGGTTTTCTTCGGTTCTATCAACAAAGTAAAGCGCACACATACGCTCCGGTGCGTCATCGCCGGACTGCACCGCACAGACGGTATAGCAGCCGCCTTTATAGCGAACGGCGCTACCCTCCGTCGAGAGAGCCTTTTCCATGTCAAAGCCGTCAAAAACGGCGTTCACCGCAAGACCGAGCACCTCATCCTTGTGAACAACTTCCTCGTGGAACAGACCGTTGCACCACACAAAGCAGCCGTTCGAATCAATGACAGCCACTGCAATCGGGAAGTTCACAAGCCCGCTGCCGCGCACCGCGCCAAGCTTCCCCGCTATGTATTCAAGGAATTTTCGGGAATCTCTTCTTGCCGTGACAAGGCGAATTATACCGAAAACCAACGCTGCCAGTGCAAACGGCAGTTCCATCCAGAAAAGGTTCATGTCATACGCCGCCGTAATTCCAACGAACGCCGCCATGAGCACCATAAGCACCACTATCGCCGCCTGGAGAAGATCCATATTCTTTTTCATCCGCGAAAATACCTCCTTTCCTCCTCAAAATACCTTTTTTTGCGTGCCACAGCCCGCGCAAAGGCAAATATACATATTATATTATAACAAATTGCAAAGGAACTTACAACCGTTTTGTCTATATTTTTATTCTAATAATGCACAAAGCCCCGACGAAATTCGCCGAGGCTTTTCTCTTCATTATATTGCTATTTGTATTATCTTGTCGAATTTATACCAAAAGTATCGAATAAAACGAACTTTCGTCACAAAAGCTTTTCCACTGCGGCACGAATGTCCGCGAAAACCTCTTCCCTGCTGCGGGCGCCGTCCACAATAACTATATTGTCCCGTCCGGCAAGCATATCAAAAACGATTCCGTAGCGGCGGCGGGTTTCGGAGATTACGGCGGCGTTCTCCTCATAAATTTCAAAGTGGCTGCGCCCGGCGCGGATGTGCTCAAGACATTTTTCCGGGTCGAGGTCAATGAAGATGCATATATCCGGCTTCATAATGGACGGGCAGTTCAAGTTCATGTCGGCGACCCATTCAAGAGAGCCGTCCACGCCTTGATATGCGATTGAGGAGTAGTAATATCTGTCGCAGACAACATCGGTGCCCCCCTCCACATACTGGCGGATGCCGCTTTTTTGGCTTACGTTGTGGGCAACGCGATCCGCAAGGAACATTGCGGCAAGCTCATCGCTGGTACGGGGGTGCTCCGCGCCCAAACCGTCGCGCACCATTCCGCCGAGTCCGGTGGCGGTCGGCTCCGCCGTGTGGTGAACCTTTCTTCCGAGTCCCCGCAGATATGCGGAAAGCAGCTCTGATTGAGTGGTCTTGCCGCTGCCGTCAACGCCCTCTATAACAATAAAAAGTCCTCTTTCGCTCATAACAGGCACCCCTTAAAAAAACACTTTGTATCTGAATTATTATAATTCATTACCGTGAAACTGTCAAATAAAACCGTGGGAAACCCGCTACAAGCAAGGCGTATTGAGCGCGAACCTCGGCTCCCCTGTACTCCGCAAGGCGAACTGAGCGCGAACCTCGGCTCCCCTGTGCTCGGCAAGGCGCATTGAGCGCGAACCTTGGCTCCCCTGTGTAAGGGGAGCTGGCTTTTCGGTTTGTGAAACAAGCCGAAAAGCCTGAGGGGTTGTATCCGCGAC
>USFO01000120.1 GCA_900553955.1 uncultured Oscillospiraceae bacterium | reverse complement strand
GAACTATAATACCACATTTCCTGCAAAAATCAATATTCATTGCTGCTAAACGTGCCGTTTTTCATACATTTTTGCATTAAGTGCACGCTTTTGCGGGCTTTTATTGCAAAAATTCATTTTTGACCGGCGGCGGCAAGGGGAATCTGTCGTCCATCGTTATTTATTGTATAATTTTCTTTATAAATAAGCTCTGAAACCGTCACAAATTCATAACCCTGCTGCGAAAGTATATCCAAAATCTGCGGCAGCGCCGCCGGGGTGGGCTCCGCGCCGGAGTGGAACAGCACAATGCTGCCGCACTGCACGTTTTCCGTCACTTTTGTCACCATTTCGGCGGGGTCGGGCTTTTTCCAATCGCGGCTGTCCACATCCCACTGAATTGTGGTGAAGCCCTCCTCCGCCGCGGTTTCGATAAGGGTGTTGTTATACGACCCGCTTGGCGCGCGGAAGAGCGCCGGCGTGCCGCCGCCCGCGGCGGCAATCCTCTCGGCGGAGCGGCGAAGCTCGGCGACGATTTCTTTCTTAGAGATTACAGCCATATCCGGGTGAGTGTTGCTGTGGGTGCCGATTTCGTGACCCGCCGCCGCAATAAGCTTTACGGCGTCGGGGTTTTCCTCCGCCCAGCTGCCTACGAGGAAGAAAGTTGCCTTGGCGCCGTGCTGCTCAAGGGTCGCTAAAATGTCGGGAATATCGTCCGCGCTCCATGCACAGTTGAATGTGACGGCGATTTTGCGCTCCGGCGTTTCCACCGAATAAATTGGCAGCAGCCTGCTGCCGAAGCCATACGCCACCGACTCGAAAAAGAAAATCGCCGTCAGCGCCAAAACCAAAAACATCGCCGCCCAAATCCATCCGCGGCGGATTTCTCCCTCAAATCTTTCCTTAGTGCTCATAAAAAACACCTCCCGCAATGAAATATGCGGGAAAAAGCAGAATTATGAGAACACTTTTTGGCTCCCCTTGCACAGGGGAGCCGGATTTTTTGCGCCCAAAGGGCGCAAAAAGACTGAGGGGGGTGTATCTCCGACAAGGATAGCGTTTACTCCGAACTTTGACAACAAAGCTAAATCTGTGCTCTGCGGCGGAGCCGCCTCGGCTCCCTCTGAGGAGGGAGCTGTCGGACTGCATAAAGGATTTAAACAGTACGACTGAGGGAGAGATAACGCGAGTCTGCTGTTTGCACCGAGGTGCAGACGAGCACCGAAGTAAACGGAGCGCATATCCTGTGCCCCACAATCTTCTTCCGCGCTTCCGTCACCTCGGCGAAGCTTACCCCTTTTCTTTTGTAACCAAAAGAAAAGCCGTAAGACGGTAAAAGAAAAGTTTTTACAACCCCCACCCTCACGCTCCCGCGTGAGACTCCCCCTTGAAAAGGGGGAATAAACGCTCCACCGGAGACTTTCGGGTTTCTAATCTCAACCGCCTCCCCGACGGGGTCCCGGGCGGATTTTCAGTATCCCTCGGATGCTCGACCGCCGGAGGCACTTCGTGCCAGCCAAGGTTATTATTTTAATGCCGCGGTACAAGGCGCACACTTTGCAAGGCGGCTGAGCCGCGGTCTGCTCGGCGAGGGCGCTCCCGCACCGTGCTCAAATCATGCTCAAGCAGCGTAAAACTTGATGCTCAAGCGGGTTTGCGGGCTTGGGAGCGCCGCGCTCAAGACGATTTACCGCGTTCGTGAGGTGTAAAGAGTGAGTTTTCACTTGAAAAATTCACAAATTCGCGGTATAATAAGGCGTAGCAAAAGCGAAAGGGGAATTACCATGACAGAACTCGTTAAAATTATGCAGCAGCGTCACAGCTGCCGCGAATTCCTTGATAAAGCGGTGGAGAACGAAAAAATCGTTGCCTGCATAAATGCGGCAAGCCTTGCGCCCTCCGCCTGCAACACTCAGCCCTACCATTTCTACGTTGCCAACACGCCGGAGACCGTCGCCGCCGCCGCGGAATACTGCAAGGCGGATCAGGTGAACAAATGGGTTCACGACGCAAAAGCATTCGTAATAATCACTCAGGAGCATGCGGATATGCCCACCACACTGGGCGAGGCCGTTCGCAAGGATTTCCGCCACTTCGACATCGGACTTGCGCTTGAAAACTTTCTGCTCGAAGCCACGGAGCTTGGACTCGGAACCTGTATTCTCGGCTGCTTCAACGAAGAAAAGCTCAAATCCGCGTTCCGTATTCCCAGCCCGAAGAAAATCGCTCTGGTAATCGCCATGGGCTATTCCGCCGAAAAGGAAGTTGCGCCGAAAAAGCGCCGCCCCTTGGAGGAATCCATCACCTATCTCAAATGATTTTGCGGAAGCGGAAAGGTTTCTCCTTTCCGCTTTTTTAAGGAGAAAATTTATGTTTGAAAACGAAGAAAAGCCCCAGCGCGCCATACTTGCGGCGGCGGACTGCGGCGAGTGGGACGCGGAGGTTTCCATTGACGAGCTTGAGGAGCTTGCGAAATCCGCCGGAGCCGAGGTCGTGGCAAAGGTCATTCAGCAGCGCGCCGAGTACGACCGTGCCACCGTCATCGGCAGGGGCAAGCTTGAGGAGATAAAGCAGCTTGCCGAGGCGGAGGAGGTTGACATCCTCATTTTCGACTGCGAGCTTACGGCGGCAAACATCCGTAACCTTGAGGAGGCCACCGGGCTTGGCGTAATCGACCGCACCATGCTCATTCTCGACATATTCGCGGCGCGTGCTCAAAGCCGCGCGGGGCGCCTTCAGGTGGAGCTTGCTCAGTACAAATACCGCCTGCCGCGGCTTGAGGGAATGGGCAAAAACCTCTCCCGCCTCGGCGGCGGAATAGGCACCCGCGGCCCCGGCGAATCGAAGCTGGAAAGCGACCGCAGGCATATTCGCCGCAGAATAGAAACTCTGGAGCACAAGCTTGAGGAGCTTTCGGCGAACAGAGAGCTTATCCGCAGCCGCCGCAAAAAGGACGGCATCGTCACCGCCGCCATTGTGGGCTACACCAACGCGGGCAAGTCCACGCTGCTCAATCGTTTGACGAACGCCGGGGTTCTCTCCGAGGATAAGCTTTTCGCCACCCTCGATCCCACCGCCCGTGCCCTTGAGCTTCCGGACGGCAGGAGCATCATGCTCGTGGACACCGTCGGTTTTGTCCGCAGACTGCCCCACCACCTTGTGGAGGCGTTCAAATCCACCCTTGAGGAGACCGTTCAGGCGGATTTGCTGCTCAATGTGTGCGATATTTCAAGCGGCGAAGCGGATTCGCAGACGGAGGTCACAAGAACGCTGCTCGAAAGCCTCGGCGCAGACAAAATCCCCATGCTCAATGTGCTCAACAAATGCGATTTGCTTGAGGGTGCTCGCCCTATATGCACCTCGGACTGCGTTATGGTGTCCGCCAAAACCGGCGAAGGCATTGACGAAATGCTAGAAAAAATCTCAAAAATGCTCGCTCCCACGCAGATACGAATGACCGTGCTCATTCCCTATTCGGAGGGCGGTCTGCTCGGTGAAATCCGCGCTTCCGGCAAGGTTTTTTCGGAAGAATTTACCCCGGAGGGAACCCTCGTTGACGCCCTTGTGGACATGAAGCTCCTGCCCCGTGCTCAAAAATATCAGCAGTGAGGGGTTTGAGCACGGCGAGCC
>USFO01000119.1 GCA_900553955.1 uncultured Oscillospiraceae bacterium | reverse complement strand
TTTCATTTGTATTTGTCGCATAAACGAAAATTATGTCATTAAACTCGTACCTGTTCCTGATGTTTTTCCTTTAGTATAACAAAAAGCCCGACGCAAGGCCGGGCTTTTCTTTGTATTTTGCAGCGCAAATTATCTTTCGACAATATACTTGTGGGTTCTTTCGGGAAGATCTTCCTTTTCGCAGGATGCGGCAAAGGTCATCTCGACATTGAACTCGTCGCAGAGGCGGCGGAGCTTGTCGGTCATCTTTGCAAAAGCGTCATAGTCGCGGCCGCCGATTTTGAAGGTGGCGTCAACAAAGATGTGGCTGATGTCGTAGTTGCCTGCAATCAGGCCGGAAAGGAAACCATAAAAAGAGTTGAAGTCGGAAATATCGTATTCGTCAATGTCTATAAGACGAACCTTGTGGGAAAGGTCGAAGCGAAGGGTATCGCCGCGCTCAATGGCTACAACGCAGCCGCCGGTGGTTTTTTCCGCCGCTTCAATGCTGTCGATAAGGAATTTGGTTTTGCCGGAGCCTTTAAGGCCAAGGATAAGTTTGATCATTTTTATGTCTCCCTCTGTTCTTTATTATCATTGCGCGAACGCAGTTTGACCGAAGTCGGTTAAAGTTTGGCTTCCAGAGCCGCTTTCATGTCCTCGTAGCCCGGCTTACCGAGCAGTGCGAACATATTTTTCTTGTAGCTTTCCACTCCCGGTTGGTCGAATGGGTTCACACCCAGCATATAACCGGAAATCGCCACGGCTATTTCGAAGAAATAAATCAGCTTGCCCACTTCGTATGGTTTTTTTGCTTCCGAAGTGATTATAATGTTGGGAACGCCGCCCTCCGTATGGGCGATAAGAGTGCCAAGTCGTGCTTTTTCGTTGATTTCCGCCATATCCATTCCGGAAAGAAAGTTGAGTCCGTCGGCGTTTTCACTGTCGTTTGCGACGGCAAAGCCGTGCTTTGCTGTTTTGAAACGGACGACCGTTTCAAAAAGAGTTCTGCTGCCGTCCTGAACGAACTGACCGAGAGAATGAAGATCGGTGGAAAAAATCGCCGCACAGGGGAACAGTCCCTTGTGCTCCTTGCCCTCGCTTTCGCCGAAAAGCTGCTTCCACCACTCCGCCATCTGGAGGAAATCCGGGTCGTAGCTGACGAGAAGCTCCAGCGCATTGCCCTGCTCGTAAAGTACATTACGCGCCGCAGCATACTGCATTGCGGAGTTGTGCTCAAATTCCGGAACAAGATATTCCGTCATGCCGTCGGCAGCGCCGGAGATAAGCTCCTCCACATCAATTCCTGCCGCTGCAATGGGCAAAAGCCCAACGGGCGTGAGCACGGAAAACCTTCCGCCGATGTCGTCCGGAACCACGAAGGTTTCGTAGCCCTCTCTGTCCGCAAGCGCCTTGAGAGTGCCCTTTTCCCTATCCGTGGTGCAGAAAATCCGTTCCTTTGCGTCGTCTTTTCCGTAGCGCTTTTCAAGCAACTCCCGGAAAAATCGGAACGCTACCGCAGGCTCCGTTGTGGTGCCGGATTTGGAAATCACGTTCACCGAAATTTCCCGTCCCTCGCAAAGCCTTGCTATGTCGAACATATAGTCCGGCGAAAGCCCGCATCCCGCGAAGTAAATATCCGGTCCGTCGTGGGGCAGATTGTTTCTCAGCGGCGACTGCAAAAGCTCAATAACCGCCCTCGCTCCCAAATAGGAGCCGCCTATGCCGATTACTATGAGCACATCGCTTTGGCTTCGGATTTTCTCCGCCGCCCGCTTTATGCGGAAAAGCTCGTCCCGATCGTAATCCCTCGGCAGGTTCACGAACCCGGTGAACTCCGCTCCGGCTCCGGTCTTGTTCACCAGAGCCTCAAGCGCCTTTTCGGCGGGCTGTTTTTTTGCGGAAATTTCTGCTTCGGAAACAAAGCTTTTCAGATAGTCAAGGTTAATTTGCGGCATTTTTTTAACACCCCTTGAAGCTGATATTTTCCTATTTATTATAATATACTAAATCTCCCCGTTTTGCAAGTAAACTTTCCGTTAAAATTGCAGTTTATGCAATTTTATTTCACTCCGCCGTGCGTATCGCCTCCAAAAGGAGCTTTTTCAGTGCCTCAAAAAGTCCCATCCGCGGCACATCCTCCGCTGCGACTATGTCGTAGCCGCCGATTTCACCGCCGCTCAGCGTAACCGTCACCCTGCCGAGGACATCCCCCGCCTTTACGGGGGCTTCAAGCTTTTCCGGAAGATACACGGATTGTTCGACCCCCGCCTCCTGTCCTTTCTTTAAGAGGAACGCTGCCGGTTCTTCGCAGATGGGCTGCACCGTTTCCGCCGTACCGTGAGCAACCGGAATCGGTGCAAGATATTCCTCCGGCGGCGTCATTTTTACAAGGGCGAAGTTCGCAAAGCCGTAATCTAGCAGCTTACGCCCGGCGGCAAAGCGCTCGTCTGTGTTCGGTGAACCGAGGGTGACGGAGATAAGCTCCATGCCGTCCCTCTCCGCCGAGGCGGAAAGGCAACAGCCCGCCCCGTCCGTGGAGCCGGTTTTAAGCCCGGTGCAACCCTTATAAAAACGCACCAGGCGGTTTGTGTTGGTAAGCTCGGTTTTTCCGCCCCGAAGACTGTCCATCCACACGGTGGAATAATTCTTTATCTCCGGGTGGCGAAGCAGCTCCGCGGACATTATCGCAATATCCCGCGCGGTGGAAAGGTGCCCCTCTGCGTCAAGTCCGGTGCAGTTTTTGAACACGGTGTTCTTCATTCCAAGCTCCGCCGCTCTCTCGTTCATCAGCTCCACAAAGGTTTCCTCGCTGCCGGAAACAGCCTCGCCCAGCGCCACGCAGGCATCGTTTGCGGAGCTTATTGCCGCCGCCTTGAGCAGCTCGTTCACGGTGAAGGCTTCCCCCGGCTCAAGCCAAATCTGGCTCCCGCCCATGGAGCAGGCGTGTTCGCTTGCGACAATTTCCGTTTCCATGGTGAATTTTCCCGCGTCCATGGCCTCAAAGACCAGCAGCAGAGTCATAACTTTCGTTATGGAAGCGGGCGGCATCTGCTTATCCGCATCGTGCTCAAAAAGCACCGTGCCTGTAGAACGCTCCGTCAAAATCGCTGATTTTGCCGTTATGGTAAGGCTCTGGTCAATATCCGCAGCCTTTTTTATTTGCCCAAGCTCCTCCGGAGTTACAAGTTTTTCGCCTGCGGCGGTCATAGCCCCTGCAAAAATAATAAAAACCGCCAGCAGCATGGAAATTACTTTTTTCATACGTCACACCTCGCTTTTATTATTAAAAAACTATGCGCCGCCGGACAAAAAAATTCCCGCAGGAACCCTCCGCGCATCTGTGGCATAGAATATAGCAAAATCCTTTTCGGAGGCGAGTTATGAAACGCCGTTGGCAGTGCCTTTGCTTTCTTCAAAAGTCCGCACTTTGGTTTGCGGCGGGGCTTATTATCGGGCTTTTGTTCCCACTCTGCCCACTTTTGTTTCTGCTTGCCATTTTACTTATTGCGTTTTCACGCTGCCGCTAAAAAAAATTTTGCCGGAGGTGTTTTTTATGAAAATCGTCGTCTGGAGCAGCCCTAAGTTCCTCGCTCCCCTGCTGCGAATGTTCTTCAAGATTGATAAGGATGACCTCGGCGTGTGAAGTGCGCCTGCGGCGCATACAACACGCACAAAGCTGACGGAGCGCAAACTCGGCTCCCCTTATTCATAAGGGGAGCTGTCACGCCCAAAGGATTTAGCGGCGT
>USFO01000118.1 GCA_900553955.1 uncultured Oscillospiraceae bacterium | reverse complement strand
CCGAAGGGCGCGCTTCATACCCCGAAGGGGTGCTTCATGTGCCGGAGGCACGCTTCATTTGTAATGCGGCGCTTCGCGCCGCATTAGTCCACGATAACCACGCCGAAAGGCGCTGCATATACATAATAAGAAAGGAAGTATTCTTATGTTAACATCCGTAGTAGGTATAAACTGGGGTGACGAAGGCAAAGGCCGTATGGTCGACCTTCTCTCTCAGGACTATGACATTGTCGTCCGTTATCAGGGCGGCAACAACGCCGGTCATACCGTTATGAACGAGCGCGGCAGGTTCATTCTTAATCTGTTGCCCTCCGGCATTCTCCGCGACGAAACCGTCAACGTTCTCGGCCCCGGAATGGTCATTGATATGGAGCATCTCTATAACGAAATTCAGAAGCTGCGCGATGCGGGCATCGAAATCACCCCCAAGCACCTTAAAATCAGCGACCGTGCTTCCATCTGTATGCCGTATCACAAGCTGCTTGACTGCCTTGAAGAGGATCGCCTTGCAGACAAAAAATTCGGTTCCACCCGCCGCGGAATTTCCCCCGCATATTCCGACAGATACATGAAAAAGGCTCTCCGTGTGGGCGAACTGCTCCACCGCGAGCTGCTTGACGAGCGTGTCGCCGATATTGTTGAGTGGAAAAACCTGCTTGTCGAAAAAGGCTACGGCCACGAAGCAATCAAAGCCGAAGATATGCTTGCATGGATCGATAAATACTGCATGCCCTTCAAGGATTATATCTGTGACACCACTCTTTACCTCGGCGAAGCGGTAAAAGAAGGCAAAAACATCATGTTCGAAGCGCAGCTCGGCGCCCTCCGTGACATTGACTACGGCATTTTCCCCTACACCTCCGCTTCCTACACCATCGCTTCCTATGCGCCCATCGGCGCGGGCATTCCGCAGCAGCACCTTGACGAAATCGTCGGTATTATGAAGGCGTATTCTACCTGCGTCGGCGAAGGTCCCTTCACCTGCGAGCTGTTCGGCGAAGAGGGCAACGCCCTTCGTGAAGCGGGCGGCGAATACGGCGCGGCAACCGGCCGTCCCCGCCGTGTAGGCGGCTTTGACGCGGTAGCCTCCCGCTACGGCGTTATGATTCAGGGCGCAACCTGTCTTGCCCTTACCAAGCTGGATGTTCTGTCCTACCTCGACAGGATTCCGGTATGCGTAGCATATGAAGTCGAGGGCAAGCGTGTTGATTACTTCCCCAAGGGCGTTGAGCTTGCCGAAGCGAAGCCCGTTTACGAGTACGTTCCCGGCTTCAAGTGCGACATCAGCGCCTGCCGCAAGCCCGAGGAGCTTCCGAAGGAAGCCCTCGACTATGTAAGATACCTTGAGAAAGCCGTCGGCTGCCCGATTAAATATGTTTCCGTCGGTCCGGACAGAGATCAGTACATAGAGATGTTCTGATTGGATTGAACAGTGGAAAAGCTTGACGCTTTCTATGATTGCGGCGCGCAGCGCCCTCGCCTCAGAGGGAGGCGAGGGCGCTCCCGCGCCGTGCACGGAATCATCATCATTTCCCCGTTCCGCGCGGCGGAACCACCTATTTTGCGAAAGGAAAAATTCTTATGTGTGGAATTATTGGCTTTACCGGAAGCCACGCTGCCGTTCCGGTGATAATCGAGGGACTTAAAAAGCTCGAATACCGCGGATACGACTCCGCGGGCGTTGCCGTTGTGGGCAAAAAAGGTATCACAATGGTAAAAGCCTGCGGCAAAATCGAAAATCTTTGCAAAAAAATCGAAGAAAGCGACCCCATCGAGGGCACAACCGGCATCGGTCACACCCGCTGGGCAACCCACGGCATTCCCAACGACATAAACGCCCATCCGCATATGAGCCCGGACGGCCGTTTCGCCATTGTACATAACGGAATTATCGAAAATTTTGCGGAGCTGCGCGACGAGCTGCTCGAGCGCGGCTGCATATTCAAAAGCGATACGGATACCGAAATTATAGTGCATCTGCTTTCGCTTTATTATGAGGGCGACTTTAAAAAGGCGATGATGAAAACCGTCGCCCGACTGGAGGGCACCTATGCCATCGGCGCGGTTTGCTCCGAATGTCCGAGAAGCATTTTCGTCACCAAATCCTTTAACCCCATGATTCTCGGCGTGGGCGTAGGCGAAAATTTCTTCGCATCCGACGTAACCGCGCTGGTTTCTCACACCCGCAATGTGATTTATCTTGAGGACGGCGAGCTTGCAGAGCTTACCCCCGATGAGATCAACGTTTATAACGCCGCAGGCAAACGCATAGAAAAGCCGATTTCCCGCGTTATGTGGGATACCGAAGCCGCCGAAAAAGGCGGTTACGAGCATTTCATGCTCAAGGAAATTATGGAGCAGCCACGGGCGCTCAAGTCTGCCATTGAACCCCGCGTGAAAAACGGTGTTGCGAACATTCCGGAGCTCAACCTTTCCGACGAGGAGCTTCGCTCCATCAACCACATTGTGATTACCGCCTGCGGCTCCGCTTATTATGCGGGCTGCGCGGGTAAATACGCCATAGAAAAGCTTACGCGCATCCCTGTTTCCGTGGAGCTTGCCAGCGAGCTGCGCTATGCCGACCCCATTGTTGACGAGCGCACGCTGCTCATAGTTCTCAGCCAGTCCGGCGAAACCCTTGACACCATCTGCGCCATGCGCGAGATGAAAAACCGCGGAACTCATGTCGTTGCCGTGGTGAACGTTGTGGGCAGCACCATTGCGAAGCTGGCGGACAGCGTGATTTACACCTATGCGGGGCCGGAAATCGCCGTTGCCACCACAAAGGGCTACACTACCCAGGTGGCGGTGCTCTACCTGTTTGCGGTGCACACCGCCCTTGCCCTCGGCAGAATTGACGATGCGGAAGCCCACCGCCTCACCGCCGAAATTCTCAAAATTCCGGCGAACATTCAGCGTGCATTCGACCTGAACCCCCAAATCGACGAGCTTGCGAAGAAATATTATGACAACAGGTCGCTTTTCTTCATCGGAAGAAACGTGGATTACGCCGTTGCTATGGAAGGCTCCCTCAAGATGAAGGAAATCTCCTACATTCACTCCGAAGCATATGCCGCAGGCGAATTGAAGCACGGTACGATCGCACTTATCAACGAAGGCAGACCCGTTATTGCCATCGCCTGTTACCGCGAACTGTTTGACAAAATGATAAGCAACATCAAGGAAGTGAAGGCACGCGGCGCGGAGGTTCTCGGCGTTGCTGTGGAGGATATGAAGAAAATATTCTCCGAAGCAGACGATGTAATCCTTGTTCCCAAAACTGAGCCCATTTTTGCGGTTCCGTCGGAAATCGTGCCGCTGCAGCTCCTTGCTTACTACGTCGCCAAAGAAAACGGCTGCGACATAGATAAGCCCCGCAACCTTGCAAAATCCGTCACGGTGGAATAAAGTAAAACAAAAAACAGCTCCCCGAGAGGGGGCTGTTTTTGTTTTACGGCTATATCCGGCGACTTTGTCGCCGGGTTATGTCCGCCCTTCGGGCGGGTTATATTTTTGTCCCTTCGGGACAAAAGTTTAGGTGTGTGCGCCGTGCGCACACATTTTGATAGGGTAGTGCGGGTCAATAAATATTGGCGGGGCAGTTAAATCTGTGCGTCGGCGCGGGAGCGCCCTCGGCTCCCTCCTCAGAGGGAGGCGAGGCGGCTACCACCCCGCATACCACAGCATCACCTCTGTGCCACACATCCATAAAATGTGCCGCCACGGGCGGCACACATTCGTTTTTCATGCGCCCGAAGGGCGCG
>USFO01000117.1 GCA_900553955.1 uncultured Oscillospiraceae bacterium | reverse complement strand
TACACAGGGGAGCCGAGAAGTGCGCTCAGTTCGCCTTGTGGGGTACAGGGGAGCCGAGGCGGCTCCGCCGCAGACCGCAGATTTACTCTCGGTAAGCACAGTGGAACCGAGGGCGATTTGCGCCGGCGGTTCGCTCAGATTTAACTCTGTGCCGCTACCCCTTCAAAATGTGCGCGCACGGCGCGCACACCTTCATTTTTCATGCGCCCAAAGGGCGCGCTTCATGCGCCGTAGGCGTGCTTCATGCGCCCAAAGGGCGCGCTTAATTTGCGAAGCAAAAAGCCCGCCGAAGCGGGCTTTTTGTTATTTACTCACATATCTCTGCAAGCAACAATGTCTATTCCGGTGCCGAGGACGTCGTGCAGAAGCACATCGCCGCATTTGACCGGAGAGGTTACGCTGATTTTGTTTATCTCCTCCATAACCTCAAAGATTTTCTCCTTGGGGATGTCGCCGTTGGTTTTAACCGGGATGCGGGGATGAATTCCGCCCTTTATTTCAACGGTGGAGGAAATGGTGCGCATGGGGTGGGTAAGCTCGCCTATGGCGTATTCTTTACCGCTGGGGCAGCTGAAGCCCTTTATGGTTCCTTCGGGATTATCGGTATCGAGGGTGACAAGGCAGCCCTTCGGGCAGCGGATACAGGTTATTGTTCTAAGCATTATCATTCGCCCTCCTTTTCGATTTTTTCAATTCCGATGGTTATGTCCCGACCGTTTGCCATTTCAAGCATTTTTTTCGGGATAATGATTTTTTCCATCTCCGCAGGGAGCATCTGCTCGTGAGCCTTGCTCATGAGCACGGTGTCGCCGGCTTTGACTACCACGTTCACATCCTTGAGCACGGCGCGGACGCGGAACAGTACCTCGATGAACTTGTCAACCTTGGAAACGGTGACTTTCTGCGGAACGGTGTAGCCTATGCAGTCGCCGTTGATGAGGTTAATGGGCTTTTCCGTCTCCTCGGCGGTTTTCTGCTCGGCTTTTGCCTTGAGATATTCCGCGGCGGCTTTGCCTGCGCGTTCGGATTCGTGGGTTACGAAGTCCACAAGGTCGTGAACGTGAAGTACGTTTCCGCAGGAGAAAATGCCCTCCACGGAGGTCATATTGTTCTCGTCAACAATAGCACCGTTGGTGCGTCTGTCGATTTCAATGCCCGCGTTTCTGGTAAGCTCGTTTTCGGGAACAAGACCTACGGAGAGGAGCAGTGTATCCACGTCGAACTCGATTTCGGTGCCGGGAATGGGGTCGTAGCCGTTCACCTTGCTGACTATAACCTTGGAAAGGCGGCCGTTTTCGCCGATAATGTCGGTGACGGTGTGGCTGAGGTACAGGGGAATGTTGTAATCGTCAAGGCACTGAGCGATATTGCGCTTCAGACCGTTGGAATAGGGCATAAGCTCCACAACGGCCTCGACCTTTGCCCCCTCAAGGGTCATGCGGCGCGCCATAATAAGTCCGATGTCGCCGGAGCCGAGGATGAGCACCTTTTTGCCCACCATGTAGCCCTCCATATTGATATATCTCTGTGCGGTTCCCGCGGTGAAAATGCCGGAGGGGCGTTCGCCGGGAATTGCGATTGCTCCGCGGGTTCTTTCGCGGCAGCCCATGGCGAGAACTATGGCGCCCGCCTCTATTTTCATGTAGCCCTTTTCCTCATTGATGGCGTAAACCTCTTTTTGAGGAGTGATTGCAAGCACCATGGTGTCGGTCATAACCTCTATTCCGGTGCCCTCAAGGCGGTCGATGAAGCGCTGGGCGTATTCCGGACCGGAGAGCTGTTCCTTGAACACATGAAGTCCGAAGCCGGAGTGTATGCACTGGTTAAGAATACCGCCAAGCTCTTTATCGCGTTCGATTATAAGCACGGAGCCTGCTCCGTGCTTCTTTGCTTCCTCTGCGGCGGCAAGTCCGGCGGGACCTCCGCCGACAACAACAAGATCATAATACATATCAGCGGTCCTCTCCTTTCGCAGTCTTTCCGGTCAGTATGTAGGAGCCTTCTTTGTCAAGAAGCACGTCCACGGGGTTCATATTAAGCTCCCTTGCGATGATTTCAAGCACCTTGGGGCCGCAGAAGCCGCTTTGGCAGCGACCCATGCCCGCGTTGCAGCGGCGCTTTATGCCGTCAAGGGTTCTGGGAACGATTACGCCGTGAAGCGCGTCCACGATTTCACCCTCGGTGATGGTTTCGCAGCGGCAAACCACTCTGCCGTAGTCCGGACGAGCCTTGATAATCTCCGCCTTCTGTTCGTCGGAAAGCTCCTTGAAGCGAATATGCTTACGGGCGGGGATGTAGTTTTCACGAACGCCGTTCGGAACGCCCGCCTTGAGAAGCATTTGGGCAACCTCCTCGGCAATGGCGGGAGCGGCGGAAAGACCGGGGGATTTAATTCCCGCGGCGTTCACAAAATGGTCGTCCGCCTCGGAGAAGCCCACAATGAAATCTCCGGTGCTGGGCTGGCTGCGAAGACCCGCAAAGTTGCGGATGTTCTCACGGAAGTTTATGGCGGTGGTGGTGCGCTTGCTTGCGGCGATAACGTGATTAAGACCCTCGCGGTCGGTTTTCACATTCTCTTTATCGCTGCCGGGGTTAGCGTCGGGACCTACGATAAGGTTCCCGTGAACCGTGGGCGCAACGAGTATGCCCTTGCCGAGGGGACCGGGGCACTGGAACATAACATGGTCGAAAAGCTCGCCCTGGGACTTATCAAGGAGATAATACTGTCCGCGGGAGGCGTCTATGGAGAAGCTTTCGTCGCCCACCATGCGGGCAACGTCGTCGCTGTAAACGCCGGCGGCGTTCACCACGAATCTGGCTTTGATGTCCTCTTTGCCCTTGCCGCTGATTACGAAAACGCCGTCCCTTTTGGAAATTCCGTCAACGTCATAGCAGAGCTTCAAATCAACGCCGTTTTCAACGGCCTGCTCCGCCATGGCAAGCGCCATTTCCCAAGGGTTTACAATGCCTGCGCTGGGTGCGAAAAGCGCGCCCACACATTCCGGAGAAACATTCGGCTCCATGGCGCGAACCTCGTCGCCGGAGAGGATTTTCATATCCGGAACGCCGTTTGCAACGCCGTTTTCGTAGAGGTGGCGAACGGTTTTCATATCGTTTTCGTCGAACGCGAGAACGAAGGAACCGCAGCGGCGGAACGGAACATCCAGCTCGCGGCAGATTTCACCCGCCATTTTGTTTCCGGGAACATTGTATTTTGCCATAAGAGTGCCGGGCTCCGGATCGTAACCCGCATGAATAATGGCGCTGTTCGCACGGGTGGTACCCATGGCAACGTCATTTTCCCTGTCTATCAGCACGGTTTTGCAGTCGTAGCGGGAAAGCTCTCTTGCCACTCCGCATCCGATTATACCTGCGCCGATAATTGCTACATCATAGACCAACTTTAATAACTCCCCTTTCGTCATTAAAAAAGAGTGCCGCAAAATAAGCCTTGTTTTCGTTACGAAAAAAGCTCACCTCACGCCACTCTGATTCTCTGCGCTATAATATATTTATATTATATCAGAAGGAGAATAATAATCAATATTTGCGAAGAAAAAAGTGGGGAATTTTTTGTGGAGAATTAACGGTTAGTGGACAGCGGGCAGTGGTGCGGCTGAAGCCACAAGTAAAAAGTAAAAGTGAAGAAGTTAGGTATTCGCCCGGAGGGCGAATGAATTTAAATCCGTGCGCTTGCGCACACCATACCTATTCACTATTACCTATTACCTCTTCACTGCGGCCAACGGTCGCTCGTAGGGAACAGGCGAGCCTGTTCCGCGTGTGATGGTTTTGCCGGCACCCAAATCCATAGCCGTAGGGAACGGATTTATCCGTTCCGCATATACCGATTTTGCCGGCACCGAAACCAACGTCGTAGGGG
>USFO01000116.1 GCA_900553955.1 uncultured Oscillospiraceae bacterium | reverse complement strand
CCTTCGTGAGCAGGAATAAAGCCATTTTAGCTACGCTGCTGGTGCTCGCGATGCTTGCAGCGGCGTTCGTATTTTATGATGATTTGCCAGCGCCCTATCCGCCGGAGCCGCCCAAGGACCTTGAGCATAGTGAAAGCTCCGTGCCGGAGCAAAGCAGCGAAGCCGAAGCTTCGCTGCCCGGAGCAGCTTCCGAAGCCGAAGCATCGGAAACCTTCGTATTCGACTACTCAAAAATTCCGGAATACAGCGGCGAGCCCTACGCTGCGGTAAACGGCAACGAGCCCACCTTCACCGCGGACGAAATCACCGCCGAACCCTTTGAGCGGTACAGCGACCTTGATTCTCTCGGGCGCTGCGGAGCAGCCTTCGCCAATGTGTGCACCGAAATTATGCCCACCGAGGAGCGAGGCTCCATCGGCAGTGTGAAGCCCAGCGGCTGGCAGAGCGCCACCTACGACTTTGTGGACGGGCGTTCGCTTTACAACCGCTGCCACCTTATCGGCTATCAGCTTTCCGGCGAAAACGCCAATAAAAGGAATCTTATCACCGGAACACGCTACCTGAATGTGGTGGGAATGCTGCCTTTTGAAAATCTTGTGGCGGACTATGTCAAGGAAACCGACGGGCATGTTCTCTACCGCGTCACGCCGATTTTTGTGGATGAAGAAGCGGTTGCCCGCGGCGTCTGGATGGAGGGTTACTCCGTGGAGGACGAGGGCGACGGCGTTTATTTCAGCGTTTTTTGCTACAACGTGCAGCCCGGCGTTGTCATTGACTATGCCACCGGCGAAAGCAGCGCCGCGCCGCAGGCTGACGGCGTTGTGATGAACTACGTGCTCAACACGAACACCCGCAGGTTCCACAAGCCGGACTGCTACGGCGCCGCCGACATAAAGAAAAGCGCCCGCCAGGACTATAAAGGCACCCGCGAAACGCTTATTGCGCAGGGCTATACCCCCTGCGGCAAATGCAAGCCGTAATACGAAAAAAGCGCCCGAAGGGCGCTTTTTTTACAGCTCCAACGCCGCAGCAAGGGCGGGCGCAGCTTTTTCGTAAACCGAGTCAAAATCCGTGAGGGGCAGCGGGTTTTGCCCGCGCCCGATTTCAAGGGTGAAGCCCGGCCGCCCGAAGCTTTCGATAAACCAGTCCTTGAACCCGCCGTTTGCCGCCATGCCGCAGGGGTTTGCCACGGCGTAGCCGGAAATTTCCGCAAGCTCGTGGGCAATGTCGCGGCTCAAAATGGGCGTTCGCACGCCGTAGTACCAGTAAATTTCTTCGCCCTGGCTGTGCAGTGAATAAAGCCGCGCCACATCAAGGGTGGAGCACACGCCGCAGGCGGCGCGGGTTTCCGGCTCGGAGAAAGGACGTGGGCCGCCGTATTGCCGGGGTGCGGGGCCGTAGATGCCCGCGGCGTGCTCAGCCTGCTGAAGTTTTTCCCACCCTGCGCCGAAGTTGTGGTTGATGTCCACGCCTGCGGCGTTGGCGTTCCAGTGGGCAAAATCACCGCCGGAAAGCCGCATAAGCCGCTTTGCACACGAAGGCGCGGCGGCAACGCCGCGCAGATTTATTTCTACGCCGTCCGGGTTGAGCATGGGCAAAACCGCAACTCCGCGTTTGAGCACGGCACTTTGAGCATCAATTCCGAAGAAACGCCCGCCGTGCTCAAAGCTTGAGCACAGCTCCTCAAAAAAGCGGAGCAGAACCGGTACGGTAAGCCATTCGCTGCCGTGAGTCGCCCCCGCAAGCAGCGTTCCGCGGCGCGCCTCGCCAAGGGTGAGCACGGAAATCTTCCGCCCGAGCACGCTTTTTCCCGCGGTAAAAATTTTTGAGCACGGATGAGCACGCAAAATTCCCCGTATGTATTTTTCCACCGCTGCGGCGGTGGGCGCTTCGCAAAAATTCATAATAAATCCTCTGTAATTTTTCCGGTGTACCGTTTTTTGAGCACGGCGGCGCTTTGCAGCGGACTTTTTGAGCACGGCGGCGCTTTGCGCCGCCCTTCGCCGAAAAATTGCCGCAAACCACTTCAATTCCTAATAAATATATGCTAAAATGAGATGTAATATCATGGTTGGGAGATGATTTTTTGCGGCATTTTGAAAAAACCTTGGATTCCGCCTTGGTCTACGACGGGAAAATCATAAAGGTGCTTCGGGATGAAGCACTGCTTGAAAACGGCGCCGCCGCCGTGCGAGAGGTGGTGCGCCACAAGGGCGCCGTGGCGGTGCTTGCCGTGGATGAGGGCGGCAGCGCCTTCTTTGTGCGGCAATTCCGCTACCCCATCGGTCAGGAGCTGCTCGAGGTGCCCGCCGGCAAGCTTGAGGCGGGGGAGAACCCTCTCGATTGTGCCAAGCGCGAGCTGCTTGAGGAGTGCGGCGTCGCCGCCGAAGGCTGGACCGAGCTCGGACCTATTTATACTTCGCCGGGCTTTTGCGACGAGGCAATATGGCTCTTTTTGGCAAGGGGGCTTTCGCAGAAGGCCCCTTCGCCGGATGAGGACGAGTTCCTTGACATTGTAAAAATGCCCTATGCCGAGGCGCTGCAAAAGGCGCAGACCGGGTTTTTCCGCGACGGAAAAACCCAGCTGCTTGTGCTGCGCTGCGCCGAAATGCTCCAAAAGAATTGACAAAACCGCGCCAAAATGCTATTATCTAATGCGGAATGTGCGGGTATGGCGGAATTGGCAGACGCGCAAGATTTAGGATCTTGTGTTCCCAACGTGCAGGTTCGAGCCCTGTTACCCGCACCATAAAAAAGCACTTGCATTGCAAGTGCTTTTTTGCGTCATAAACATTGCCCGCTTTATTTTTTGCCGATGATGCTTTCCGCCGGCTTTGCCTTCTCCTGCGGATAGCGCACAAGCAGTTCCTCGTGCTGCAAATTTTGCTTATGGATAATCGGCGTTTCGGGAACGGAAATTCCGTCATGCTGTTTTAACCCCATCCGCAAAGCTTTTCAATAGGCAAAGAGCAAAAAACGGCGTTTTTTTGCCGAAATCGTTGCGCGCCGCCCGCATTAGTGATATATTTAATGTATATATTGCGAAGGGCGGCGCTGACAAAATGAAAAATTTGATAATTTATGCTTCCAAAACCGGTACGACGAAAAAATGCGCCGCGCTGCTTGCCGCAAACCTTGGCGCGGAAAGCTGCACTCTGTGGGATATTTCCTCCGGCGAGCCGAACCTTGCGGATTTCGATTGTGCCGCCGTCGGCTCATACCTTCGCATGGGCGTTATTGATAAGAAAATCGCCGCGTTTATCGAAAAGCATAGGGAGGAGCTTTTTACCATGCCCTTTGGCGTGTTTTTCTGTGGCTGCTTGGAGGACAAGGTTTCCGAAGCCATTGTAAAAAATTTTGACGAGGGCGTGCTTGAGCACGCGCTTTGCGTGGAGTGCTTCGGCGGCGAGCTTGTGCCGGAAAAGCAGAGCGCGGGAGCCAAACTTGTGCTCAAAATGATGCTCAAGGCCGCCAAAGGCGACCCGAAATTCCGCGTCAGCAACGAAATTTTTCCCGCCCGCATAACCGACTTTGCAGCGGAGCTGCAAAGATAATGCGGAATAAAGGCGCCCTGCGAGTGGTCGGGTAAGAAAACCCGTGGCTGTAAAATCCGAAAAGAGGATGTGAAAGCATACTTGGAGGAGCGGGCGATCTTTCCCGAACTCTACTCTGCGCCGAAGGGCTGGTGCGGCACCCACTATGTGGCGAAGCTTTCCAAGGAACTGCCGGAGGACACGCTGCGGCAGAAGTACATGATCAAGGTCTTCGCCATGGACGATGAGTGCCCGAAGAATCTCGGCGGCAGAAAAGGAAAATGATGAAAGAGAGTACATAATTTATGCCTCACCGGAAACGGTGGGGCAGCATTTTTTGTTTCTGACGAATTGAATTAAGAGAGGAACGGAACAAAGATTCCCTTATTTTGCACCGTGTTTTAAGGGAAAAGGAATGGAAATAAGGGAAAGCCTTTATTGGGGTCAGTTTTCGCGGTGTTCATTTATAACGATTTTTTAATCGTCCTCATCATCCCATGACGAAATAATGTGAAGCTCTCCGCTGTCCATGTCCATAGCCATATTGT
>USFO01000115.1 GCA_900553955.1 uncultured Oscillospiraceae bacterium | reverse complement strand
ACTTTTTCGTCGATACGGTTTTCGCCGTTCTCAATGAAGAAAAGCCAAATCAAAAGGAGCAAGTGCGAATATCTGCAGATAAGTTGCGTGATGTCTTGCCAAAAGGTTTGGATAAACAAAAGACCGAAGATTTCATAATTAGAGCTTGCGAGCATTATAGAAAATATTTAATCCGACAGCGTGATAGGGAGAGATGATATGAAAAAGCAAATAGTAAATTTCAGCTTGGGTACAGGCGAATATATGATAAACGGAGTAAGATATATCGTTTGCGGCAAATTTGAGGATTTTAACATTAAAAAATATAGCGACAGCAATCATTTGAATAACAGATTGAAAAAATATCTCACGGGCGATTTCGCAGAATTGTCTGTTGACAGCATCAATGATAAAATGACAGATGAATATGATTGTTCGACTGTCGGAAAGGAGGATTAAATGCAGTCGAAAAACAAAAATCAAATAGGGATAACGGCTCTTTATTGTCGTTTATCTCGTGATGACGGAACGGAAAGCGAGAGTAACTCCATAGGCAATCAAAAGAAGCTGCTATCACAAAAAGCAAAAGAAATGGGTTTAACGGATACAAAATATTATGTGGATGACGGATATACCGGAACAAATTTCAACCGTCCCGGATTTCAACAGCTTATCGACGATATTGAAATCGGGCTTGTTTCTGCCGTAATGGTTAAAGATTTATCCCGTCTCGGCCGTGATTATGTTTCGGTAGGTAATTATACCGACAGCTATTTCCCCGAACATAATGTTCGTTTTATTGCCGTGAACGATGCCATTGACAGTGATGAGGGAGAAAGCGAAATCGCACCGTTCAAGAATATCTTAAACGAAATGTATGCAAGAGATATTTCAAAAAAGATTCGTTCATCTCATAGGCTCAGAGGCAGTATGGGAGAGCCGTTATCGCAACCGCCTTACGGATATATAAAGTCACCGGAAAACAAAAAGAAATGGATAATTGACCCGGAAGCCGCAACCGTCGTGAAAAGCATATTCAAAATGTGCCTCGACGGTAAAGGCAACGAAACCATTGCAAGAGAATTGCAGGAAAACAAAGTGCTTATTCCTATGGCTTATTGGCGGTCAAAAGGATTGAACAGAGGCGGAAAGAAAACACAGACCAATCCGTACAAATGGTGTAAGACAACTATTCAAAAAATTCTTTCTCAACAAGAGTATTGCGGAGATATTATCAATTTCAAAACATATTCCAAGTCATTTAAAAACAAAAGGCGTATTGAAAACTCAAAAGAAAATTGGGCTGTATTCAAGGATGTTAATGAGCCGATAATCGACCGAGAAACATTTGAAACCGTACAGAAGTTTATTTCAAAAACAAAGCGTCGGGCTCCGAAAAAAGAAAATGGCGAACGGAGTATATTTAACGGATTGATATATTGCGGAGATTGCCACAGTAAAATGAGATACCACACAAGCACCTCGAATAAAGAAATTCACTATTTCACTTGTTCCGACAACAAAGTTGATTATCGTGGAAATTGTCCCGGAAGACATTATGTCAGAGCAGACGCCCTTGAAGAAGTTGTAAAACTTGAATTAAGGCGACTTGTTGAAATGTTGGAAATTGACGAGTCATATTTTGCACAACTGATTTTGCGGAAAAATGACGAAGAAAGAGAAAAAGACAAAAAATTTTTAGAGTCGGAACTGCAAAAAGCTATTGCTCGCAGCGGTACGGTATCGCAACTTTATGAAAAGCTATATGAGGATAATGTTATCGGAAAAGTCAGCGATGAGTGGTTTATCGAGTTGTCTCACAAATACGAAAAAGAGCGTATGGACTTAAAAGCCAAAATTGCGGATACTCGACACAAAATCGAAGAGTTGAAAAACACCAATTCGGAATATGAAAAATTCATATCTGCAATTCGCAGGTTTATGCAAATGGATAATCTGACATCACCGCTGCTTCGAGAACTGATTGACCATATTGATATTTTTGAAACAGAGGGCACAGGCAAAAGTCGAACGCAACGAATCGTTATATATTACCGTTTTATCGGATATATTGAACTGCCTGATACGCAAGTACAAAATTATACAGCAGATACACGCAAGGGCGTTGCCGTAGAGTATATAACCGATCAATTCACGGCATAAAAAAGAGCAAGGTATTACCCTTGCTCGTACATAAAAATTATATGATAAAACAAAAAGAGTGTTCATAAGTCAAATCCCTTATGAACACTCGATATGGTGCGGATGATGGGACTTGAACCCACAGGATATTGCTATCACTAGAACCTGAATCTAGCGCGTCTGCCAATTCCGCCACATCCGCATATATTTTTTTGCACGCAGAAAACTCCTTGCGTATTTGTTATTTTAACATCATTATAAAAGCGTGTCAAGACCTTTTGGCAAAAATCAGCCCGCGCGGAGTACGAAATTTGTGCCAAAGCGGCAGCAGGTGTAATCGGCTGCCGCAGTCTTTCCCGCGGCTTTGCCGCGGATTTTGCCGAAAGCCCGCCGCAGGCGGGCTTTTTTTATGCTCCTCTATCAAACGTGTGCACCCAGTCCGCTTTCAGATAGTAAATCAGGAACACCACGCAGCTCACGCTCCAGGTGATGGGGTACGCCCAGAAAATAGTTTCAATCACCGGAATCGCCTTCACCACAAGGGTGATGTACGTCACACGCAGAATGCACCAGCACGCCAGCATGGTGAACATCGGCATTCGGGCGCGTCCCGCGCCGCGCATAACGGCGGAAACGCCGTGCGCAAACGCCAAAGCAAAGAAGAAAAAGCACTCCGTGCGCATCTGCGAAACGCCGATGGCGACCACCGCCGGGTCGTTGTTAAAAATTCGGATGACCGGCGGGCAGATGAAATAGAGAATCACGCCGAACAGCTCCGCCAGCGCCATGGCGCAGAAAATTCCGAACCGCGCGCCGCGCTTGGCGCGCTCGTGCTCGCCCGCGCCCAGGTTCTGCCCGATGAATGTGGTAATCGCCGCGGTAAACGCCGTGATGGGCAGAAAAACGAAGCCCTCCACCTTGGCGTAGGAGCCGCAGCCCGCCATCGCGTCCGAGCCGAAGGCGTTGATGTTGCTCTGCACCACCACGTTCGCAATGGAAATAATCGAGTTCTGCACGCCAGAAGGAATGCCCTGACCGGCGATTTGGCGCAGCATGGGCATATCAAAGCGAATGTTGCGAAACACCACGCGCTCCGGACCGGTGGAACGCAGCAGCTTGATGAAGCACATCACCGCACTGACCGCCTGACTGATGACGGTGGCTATCGCCGCGCCCGCAACGCCCATTTGCAGCGGCCCGACAAAGATAAGGTCGAATACAACATTCACCACCGAGGAGAAAATAAGGTAATAAAGCGGAGTTTTGCTGTCGCCCACCGCCCGCAGGATTCCCATGCAGGTATTATACATTAAAGAGAAGAACGCTCCGAGGAAATACAGGCGGAAATACGTTGTAGAAAGCGGCAGAACATCCTCCGGTGTGTTCATAATTATGAGCATTTGCGGAGCCAGAAAAATTCCGAGCACGGACATAAGCACGCCGCAAACCGCGCCGAAGGCTATGTTTGTGTGAACGGCAGCCTCCATGGCTTTATAGTCCTTTGCGCCGAAATACCGGCTGATTACGACCCCCGCGCCCAGTGACAGACCCATAAAAAAGCCCGTCATCATGAAAATAAGGTTGCCGCTGCTTGCAACGGCGGCTAGGGCGTCCTTGCCGGAAAAGTTGCCGACGATGATGCTGTCCGCCGTGTTGTAGAGCTGCTGGAACAGCTGCCCAAGGAACACCGGCACGGCGAAAGCGACCATGTTGCGCCAAATCGAACCGGTGGTCATGTCAAGGCTTTTATCTTTGCTTGCCATACGGTCACTTCCTTTACGAAAGCTAATAATTATACTGATTTTTACGCATAAAATACATTTTATACGATGGCGCCTCTCGGCGCGTAAATTTAATTATACCGCTGTTCTCCGTAATAATCAAGCCGCCGCCGCCCAAAACCCCGCAAAATAAAAAATTTTTCGGCGAACGAACGGGCTTTCTCCGCACTTCGCGGCATATTGAGCGCAAACCTCCGCTCTCTGCCCCCGCAGAGAGCAAATTCTGTGCGCGGCACGGGAGCGCCCTCGCCTCGCCTGTATCGCAGAGCGGTTTTGGTGGGCGTTCTCGGCTCCCCTGTGTAAGGTTCGCACCGCGGTTTTGGTGAGCGTTCTCGGCTCCCCTGTGCAAGGGGAGCT
>USFO01000114.1 GCA_900553955.1 uncultured Oscillospiraceae bacterium | reverse complement strand
CCTCACGCTCCCGCGTGAGACTCCCCCCGAAGGGGGGAATAAACGCTCCACCGGAAACCGTATGGTTCCTAATCGGGGCCGCCTCCCCGACGGGGTCCCGGGCGGATTTTCAGTATCCCTCGGACGCCCGACCGCCTGAGGTGCTTCGCACCAGCCGAAGTTATTATTTTGATAGCGCGGCACAAGGCGCACACTCCGCAAGGCGGCTGAGCCGCGATTGGCGTGGTGCAGGCGGCTGCCGCCGCAGAGCGCAGATATTGCCGCTGTGCGTACCGCCGCAGCTTTGCCGCAGGCGGAACAAAGGCTGTTTTTCCCAAAGGAAAAGGCTTTTCCCCGCATAAATTCGCGGTTTTTGTTGCACCGGGGCGTGTATTCTGTTATAATACATTTAATAATACGCAAAATGCGCAGAAAGGATTATTTGTATGAAAGAAAGGAAAAAACGCCTCGGCGACCGCTATGACGGCTATCGTGTCCGTACCTTATCGCCGATGACCTATGTCGTTCCCTTCATTATGAAAACGCGGAACGATTCACAGAACCTTTTTCAGTCCTCCGTAGAGATGGGACGCATCGAAAATTATATCCGCAAAAAGCGCCGCGAAGATGGGCTTGCCAATTTCGGCTTCCTGCATGTGATTTTTGCGGCATACGTTCGCATGATTTCGCAAAAGCCGGGTCTTAACCGCTTTGTGGCGGGTCAGCGAATCTATCATGCCGACGACATTGTGTTCAGCATGATGGTCAAAAAGTCCATGAGCCTCAACGCGCAGGAGTCCGCCATAAAAGTGAAGCTTCGCCCGGACGCCAACGCCGATGATGTTTACAGAGCGGTGGACGATGCCATTGAAGTTGCCCGCCGGGAGGGTGACTCCAACCACTTCGACCGGGTGGCGCGCATTATGAACTTCCTGCCCACGCTCCTGTTCCGCTTTGCTGTTTCCCTGCTCACCTTTATGGACTATTTCGGCTTCCTGCCCAAGACCATTCACAGTGCTTCCCCATTCCATTGCAGCGTTTTCGTGTCAAACCTCGGTTCACTGGGTATTCCGCCCATTTACCACCACCTGTATAACTTCGGAACCTGTCCGGTCTTCGTCACATTCGGTGCAAAGCGTACAGAGCTTGAGCTTCAGAAGGACGGCAGCGTGGAAAAGCACAAATATGTGGACTTCACCGTTGTCACCGACGAACGCATAACCGACGGTCACTATTACGCCAGTGCGTTCAAGTATCTCGACAGCATATTCCGCCACCCGGATATTCTTGACGAGCACCCCGAAACCGTAGTCGAGGACGTCGACTGATTATATAAAAAAAGAGGGCATAAACTATGAAACTTAACTACAAGCGTACTCTCCTTGTGGGCTTTGCATTCCTTTCCATCAGCACATTTTGGCAGATGTACGACAGCATTATCCCGCTCATTCTGCAAAATACCTTCCAAATCGGCGAAGCGGCCACCGGCCGTGTTATGGCAATAGACAATATTTTGGCTCTGTTCATGCTTCCCCTGTTCGGGCATCTTTCCGACAACACCCATACAAGACTCGGCAAGCGCACCCCGTACATAATCCTCGGAACCATAGCCGCGGTTTGCTTTATGCTCATGCTTCCGATTTTCGACAGAAGCAAAAACCTGCTGGGCTTTGCCCTCTGCCTTGGCGTAACGCTCTTTGCCATGGCAACCTACCGTGCCCCCGCAGTTTCTCTTATGCCCGATGTAACCCCAAAGCCTCTGCGCAGCAGGGGCAACGCCATAATCAACCTTATGGGCGCCGTTGGCGCGGTTATCTCCCTTGCGCTTATCAAGTTCCTTGTTCCGAAAGAGGGCAAGCCGGACTACTTCCCCATTTTCGCCATTGTTGCGGGAATTATGGTCACCGCAGTTGTGGTTTTGGTGCTCACCATCCGCGAAAACGACCTTGTTAAGGAAATGGAGGAAACCGGCGGCTACGAAAGCACCGAGGCGGAGCTTAATGAGGAGCTTTCCAAGGGCAAGAAAATGCCCAAGGATATTCTCAAGAGCCTTATCTTCATGCTTCTCTGCATAGGCTTCTTCTTCGTGGGCTACAACGCTGTCACCACCTTCTTCAGCCTGTTTATGACGAACCATCTCGGCACCAAGGGCGGCGACTTTGCAAGTTACCTTATGGTCGCCACCATTTCCTCCGTTGTGGCGTATATTCCCTCCGGCGCTATCGCCACCAAGCTCGGCAGAAAGAAAGCAATTATGCTCGGACTTGGCGTTATGGCGCTGTGCTTCCTCTCCATGTCCTTTGTTAAAACCGCCGGAATGTTCATGATTCCGTTCTTCGTAATCATCGGCTTCGGCTATGCCTGCGTTATAGTGAACACCTTCCCCATCATCTGGGAAATGAGCAAGGGCAGCGACATAGGCAAATACACCGGCTTCTACTACACTGCCTCCATGACGGCGCAGATAGTCACCCCCACCGTGGCGGGCTTCCTCATCGAAAAGGTATTCAAAAGCTATGCGGTGCTGTTCCCCTACGCACTCTGCGCCATGATAATTTCTTTCCTCATGCTGCTGAATGTCAAGCACGGCGACAGCAAGCCTGAAGCACAAAAGGATAAGCTGGAGGCGCTTGCTCCGGCAGGTGACGACTGATGAATCCTGTAATTTCCGCTATTTTACTGGTGCTCATAATAATTTTTCTTATCTGCGCCTGCCTTTTTGTCTATGCAACGAACCCCGGCAAGTTCCGTTGGTTCGATTTGCCCACGGTTTACTGCCACCGCGGTTATTATGACAATGAACAGATTCCCGAAAACAGCCTTGCGGCGTTCCGACTTTCCGCTGAAAAGAACCTTGCGGTGGAGCTTGACGTTCGCCTTTCCGCCGACGGCGAAATAGTCGTCTTTCACGACGACAGCCTGAAGCGGGTCTGCGGCGTCGACCGCCCGGTTCGTGAGCTTACCTTGGCGGAGCTGAAGGAGCTGCCGCTCCTTGGCACACAGGAGCGCATTCCCACCTTTGCGGAGGCGCTTGCCGCCTGCGGCGGCGTGCCCATTTACTGCGAGGTAAAAACCGACGGCAACGAGGTGAACGAGGAGTTCCTGCGCAAGGTCTACGACCTTATCAAAGCCTACGACAGCCAAATCGTGGTGGTGAGCTTCAACCCGTTTGTGCTCCCTTGGTTTAAGGACAATCACCCGGAGCTTATCCGCGGCTTTTTGAGCTGCGATTTCAGCGAAATGAAGGGCAAGCCCCACCCGCTGATGTATAAAGCTTTGGCGAATTTGATGAGCAATTTCCTCGCAAAGCCGGATTTCATCTCCTACCGCTTTACGGACAAAAGCTTTGGGCTTAATATGTGCCGTTTTTACGGCGCGCGGCTTGTGGCGTGGACGGTTCGTTCCATGGACGATGTGGAACGCGCTGCGGATTTGGGGTATTCCACCTTTGTGGGCGAACATTTTGATATGACGGAGGTTTGAGCACCGTGAAAGGCTCCGAAGACAAAACGAACGTTATGCGCCTTTTGGATAAGGCGAAAATAAGCTACATTCCCCACGCTTTTGCCGTAGAGGAAGGCGACTCCCTCGATGTGCACACTGCTGCGCAGAAGCTTGGCAAGCAGCCGGAGGAGGTTTTCAAGACTTTGGTCACAAAGGGTGCGAAGGGCGGCTATTTCGTCTTTGTAGTACCCGGAACGGGAAATCTCGACCTTAAAAAGGCGGCAAAAGCCGTCGGCGAAAAGAACATTGAGATGATTAAGCTTGCGGAGCTGCTGCCGCTGACCGGATATGTCCACGGCGGGTGCTCGCCGGTGGGCATGAAGAAGTCCTTTCCCACGGTTATAGACGAATCCGTGCTCAATTTGAGCACCGTCACCGTCAGCGCCGGAAAAATCGGCCGCCAAATCGAGCTTACCCCGGCGGATTTAATCAAGCTCACCCGCGCAAAAACCGCCGATATTGTGACGACGGAATAAAAAGCTTCAAACAAAAACGTTCCCGTGCTCGAAATGAGCACGGGAACGTTTTATTTGAGCACGGAGCAAAAATTTTGAGCACGGGGAGCTTTTTAAGCATGGCGCATGAGCACAACGCCGAGTAAGCTGCGGCTCCCCTATGCTCCGTAAGGCAAACTAAGCGCATTTCTTGGCTCCCCTTGTAAACAAGGGGAGCTGTCACGCCCAAAGGATTTAGCGGCGTGACTGAGAGGATCTTCGTCCGCATTACCGTGGCTTTACGGAGCGCGAATCTCGGCTCCCCTTGCACAGGGGAGCTGGCTTTTCGGCTTGTTTTACAAGCCGAAAAGACTGA
>USFO01000113.1 GCA_900553955.1 uncultured Oscillospiraceae bacterium | reverse complement strand
GAAATGTCACAACAAGACACACTGCCGCTGCAAAGGCAATCCCCGAAATTAGTAACCAATAAAACTTGCTCAAAAGAAGCTTTATAATGGTCAATATCGCAACTTCGTTGCCCTCTGCCGCTTTCATCGTCATCTGATTATCATTCATATAAACGGTTTGTCCTCCAATAAGCATAACAGCCAGATTATTTGTATTTTTTCAGTCCTGCCGCGGCATAGCTGCACAAATACATTACACTTTTATAAACCGACAGCTGCAACTTTTTTCTGTATATCTGCCAGCGCATATACGCAGTTCTGATTTTGTTATATGATCTTGACCCACTGTGAAGATACCAATCAACCAGCACTTCTTCATGCCCTACTGCTTTGTAGCCGTCTTTGAGCAAATCAAGCCATAAGGCATAATCCTCTAAGTAAAAATTAGTATCAAAGCAATATTTTTTTGCTAAATCCGCTCGGAGTAAAACCGTAGAGCATCCAATAACGTTTTCCTTTAACAGTGCCTTATAGTCTGTTTTTTTGGGAACTATATAATTTTTTCTTGCTTTTTTGCCGTTGCCATCCACCATCGCATATGATGTGTAGCATAGCTCTGCGCCCTCAGCGTATACTGTTTTTAGCTGTTTTTCAAGTTTTTCTCTATGCCACAAATCATCGCTATCGAGGAATGCTATCCATTCACCACCTGCAAGTTCTATCCCTATATTTCTAATTATCGCTGCACCACTGTTTTTAGAGTTTTCATACAGATGTATTCTTGAATCAATATTTACAAAAGACCTTACGATATTTTTTGTATTGTCAGTGGAACAGTCATCAAGAATCATCAGGTTCCAATTATCATACGTTTGTTGGCGTACCGAATTTATTGTATTAGCAATATATTTCTCCGCATTATATGCCGGGACTATAATTGAAACTAGTGGTCTCATGTCAAAATTATTTTACTCCTTCTCTTTTAAGTACAACCCCCACCGTCTTTAGTATGCAGTAAACATCCATTTTTACGGAGCGGTTATGTATGTATTCCATGTCGTAAATAATTTTTTCCTCCGGACCGAGCTCGTAGCCGCCGTTTATTTGGGCAAGCCCGGTCAGCCCCGGACGAACCTCCAGCCTGTCGCAGAAGCCTGGCACGAAAAGCTCGAATTTGTTGTAAAAATACGCTCTTTCCGGACGCGGCCCGACTATGCTCATGTCGCCCTTGATTATGTTCCATATCTGCGGAAGCTCGTCGAGGTGCGTGTGGCGCAAAAAGCGCCCGAACTTCGTGCAGCGTACATCGTTCGTCACCGCCCACTGCGGACCGTTCGCCTCCGCGTTTTCGTACATCGTGCGGAATTTGATTATCGTGAACGGCTTGCCGCCTTTGCCAAGGCGTTCCTGGCGAAACAGTGCCGGTCCGTGCGAATCAATACGCACCAGCACCGCTATAAGCAGCATCGGCAAAAGCAGCAATATGCCCGCTGCGACAGAAGCTGCTATGTCAAACGTTCGTTTTATAAAAAGGTATCCTTTCCCCGCAGATGTTTTTTCTTCTTTCTGATATACATCATATTGCAATCCGGCATCCCATCCGGCTGCATCTGCAACTGTCCGCATTGCATCAGTGGTTATAACTTCCATTTTTACGCTTCCTTCACTCAATTCTTTTCCCCGATAGAACCATTATCTTTTGCCGAAGGCAAAAGATAATGGGGGTACCCCCTCTGCATTTAATATATCAAGTAATAATACTTTTGAAAAGCGCTATTCTACATCTTTACATTTACATTCATATTTCATGTATATAATTTGAAATATTTTAAATTGTACACATGAATATAATAGCACTATTTTGTACAAAAGGCAACCATTTTAGAAGAATTCAAGGAATAAAATCAATATAATTCCTATTATGTTGAAAGAACTGAATTTTTTCATCGATTTTCAGCGGTGACAGTGTGAAACATCAAAGTCACTACCAAACATCGTGCACTGCTTTTATGCCATTTTGGCCTATTTTACAAACAACATATTTTTTAACGTCTGTATTTTTTTATTGTAAAAATACGAGAAATTTTTCATACAAAACTTTTGTTTCTATATTGTGCATCTTTCGTTTACGCGACAGCTGTGCAAAAAAAGTGTTTTTTTCGATACAAAAATTTTGTTCAAAAATGCAAGCATAAAAAAATCCGTCCTGCATAAGCAGAACGGATTTTTGATGGTCGGAGTGGCGGGACTCGAACCCGCGGCCTCTTGGTCCCGAACCAAGCACACTACCAAACTGTGCCACACCCCGATAGCCTTATTATTATATAGGATGGCGGAGCGTTTGTCAAGGTTCGGAAGTGATTTTTGCAGAATTTTTTCAAAAAAAGCAAAGGCGGACGCTAAGTCCGCTTTGCTTTCATCTTTTCGTTCGCCAAACCATGCTTTTCAAAGCCGATTGCCTGTAAATATCTCCAAATCGTCTCGGAAGCGGCGCATATTCGTAAACAAATAAGCCGACCGTCTTCGTCGTAGGCGTATTCCACATAACCGGACTGTTCCTCCTCGGCGGTTGAATATTCCGTATTGCCGGTGTAGCCGGGAATGTTGTACTTGTAGTTGCTCTTATTTCTGCCGCAAGCGGAAAGCAGCAGAAACAGAGCCAATGCCGCCGCCATGATTTTTAGCTTCATTTTTACGTCCTCTTTTCTTTTTAGTGAATTATATATTATAAGCAGAAATTTTCCTCGCTGGCAATTCAAAAAAGCAAATTTGTTTCCGCCGTAAACTATTGAATTTTTCGCTACGGTGGTATATAATTATGTTGCAGTAAAAGCAAAGGAGGCGCAAACCATGGATAAAGGTCACATCAGACTGTACACCGGCGACGGAAAGGGCAAAACCACAATGGCGCTTGGGCTTGCGCTGCGCTTTGCGGGAGCAGGAAAGCGTGTTTTCATCGGGCAGTTCATCAAGGACGACCCCCGGGGCGACATTATGGCGCTTCGCAAAGCCATTCCCGGAGTTGTAACCGCTCAGTTCGGCTGCGGAACCGGCTGCATTTGCGGCCGCGAACCGGACGCTAAGGATGTCGATTGCGCCAAAAAAGGTCTGGCGAGGGCGAAGCAGGCGCTTGCCAGTGCGAACTTTGGGCTTGTGGTGCTTGACGAAATCACGATTCCGCTCTACTTCGGGCTTATCTCCATCGATGACGTTAAAGAGCTTATTGCGCTGAAGGCGTCCTCCACCGATCTTGTGTTCACCGGACGCTATGCGGGCTGCGATCTCAAGGCACTTTGTGACGTTGTTACCGTGGTTGAATCCGAAAAACTGCCGAAAACCGTGCCGGAAATGTAAAAATACCCTTGATTATTCCGACAAAGGGTGCTACAATATAGTTAGCTTGAAAAGTGAATAGCGTGGGTCTTACGGTTGCCATATGGATTCGGCTGCTGCAGAGCCGGATGGAAAACGGTGTGAATCCGTTACTGTTACCTCAACTGTATTTGCGGACGAAAAGAGCATTTTGCCACTGTTCTTACGAATGGGAAGGCGCTCTTGGAGGATGAAGCATAAGTCAGGATAATTTCCGTAAAGATCATTCTCGGGTTAAGGGAAGTCCACATATGCAAAGTGTATTTATATGGGCTGCCGTGGTGGGCAGCTATTTTTATACACGGAGTATTTGAAATACGAAAAGCGGATTTCCGAAAGCCACGGAAATTCGCTTTTTTGCTGTCGCGGTGCGGATAGAAAAGTTCTCACTCCCTTTTGTATCCGCATCGCCTCCCATCCAAAAACCACTAAGGGGGTATAATTATGAATCACAGAAAAATGCTCAACAAAAGTATGGATTACATAGACGAACACCTAAATGAGAAGATTACAGCAGAAGAAATAGCCTCCGCAGCGGGTTATTCGGTTTATTATTTCAGTCGGCTTTTCAAGCAGTACACCGGAAAAAGCGTTATGGCATTCGTCCGCGACAAGCGCATGGAGCTTGCCAAGGAGGAATTTGACGAGAACCGAATTTGCGACGTAGCAGAACGCTTTGGCTATGAATCCACAAGCGGATTTTCTCGCGCGTATAAACGCTGCTACGGTGAATGCCCCTGCGGCAGCCGCATGAACGCATAAGTCACATACAAAAAAGCGGAGCGGTTTCCCTTTCGGGAGGCCGCTCCGCTTTTTATTTTTTACGGCGAACTTGCTGCTGCCCCTTTTGACAAGTTTGGCTTTCGAGCACCGTTTTAGCCTTCCTTTTGGGGAAGGTGGCGCGGCGATGCGCCACACAGTGACGGATGAGGGCAGCCCGCTAACAGCGGGCTTAAATGCGGCTCGCACCTTTGTAATTCTGTGGCTTGCGGCGGAAGCCGCCTCGGCTCCCTCTGAGGGGTTTGGCTTTCGA
>USFO01000112.1 GCA_900553955.1 uncultured Oscillospiraceae bacterium | reverse complement strand
CAAGCCTCCGGCTTTGCCGGAGGTTGTGACTTTCCCGGGAAAACTATTCCGGGTGAAGAAAAATGAGCAATATCAAAAAGGATGGAATGATTTTTGCGGCGGGCGCGGTGGGCTACACACTGCTTGAAATGCTGTGGCGCGGTCATAGTCACTGGAGCATGGCAGCCGCAGGCGGAATTTCGCTTTTGGCTCTGTCAAAAACCTTCCACAAACTTGCTGCCGCGCCGATCTATTTCAAATCCATAGTGGGCGGCGGAATAATTACGATGATTGAATTTTGCTTTGGCGCGGTGTTTAACCTCGGGCTTGGAATGCATGTCTGGGATTATTCCGGCGTGCGCGGCAATATTCTGGGGCAGATTTGCCCGGTTTACACGGTGCTCTGGTGCCTTATCTGCGCGCCGGTTTCGTATTTTCAGCAAAAAATCGAGGAAGGAAAATTTGCCAAAAAAGCCCTTCCGTAAAAATGAATATGCGCCGCCGCCGCGGTAAAAATAATACCGAGGTGAAAAGTATGGACAAAAACGGAAAAGAGCTTCCCACGGGGCTTAGAATGGCACTTGCGCAGGATCCCAAAGCCATGCGTTACTTTGCGTCACTGACTCCCATGCAGCAGGAGCGTGTTATAACACAGATACACACCATTGGATCAAAGCAAGAAATGCGCCATTTTGTTGATTCCATGCGGAACGCGGATTCCGGGCGGATTGAAACGCTTTGAAATACGCCGCTTTTTACGGCAAAGCATGGCGGTGCTTTGCCGCGGTACATATCACCCCTTTCAGCTGTGCGGAATAATATAAAGTGTAAGAAAGGGGGATACATATGCCAAAAGAAAGTCCTTGCTTTTTCCTTGGGGCGAACAGCCCGAAGGGATTTTATTCGAAATTCGACCAATTGTTTAATTACAAAGACCGCTGCCGCAGCGTGCTAATAAAGGGCGGCCCGGGAACGGGCAAATCCACCGTGCTCAAAAAAGCCGCCGCCGTGCTCAAAGATAAAGGTTTGAGCACGGAGCTTATTTATTGCACGGCGGATACCGATTCGCTGGATGCAGTAATCACGGAGGATGGGACTTTTTCCATGCTTGATGCAACGCTGCCGCACGCTGTAGAACCAAAATACCCCGGTGCGTATGAAGAAATGCTTGACCTTTCTACCTGTTGGGACAAAGCCGTGCTCAAAAATAATATGGCGAAAATAATTACGCTTTTCGATACGAACCGCGAGCTGCATGCCAAGGCACGGAAGTATATTGCGGCGGCGGCGGAGCTGCTTGACGAGGCGGCGCGCCTTTCCGCAGAAACGCTTTCACCGGAAAAAATCACCCATACCGCAAGCCGCATCTGCGCCCGGGAGTTCGGCAAAAAGCGCCGCCGCCAGGGAAGCGAAAAGCTCCGCTTTTTAAGCGCCGTCACCGACAAGGGCGTTACCATGTTCCGGAATACGCCGAAAATCCTCTGCGACAAAATATATGTAATCGATGACGATTGCGGCGCGGCTTCGCGCATATTTATGAACACGGTACGGCGCACGGCGCTTGATTACGGCTTTAACATAATTACTTGCCGGTGCGGGATTTTTCCCAGTGAAAAAAATGAGCACATATTCATTCCTGAAATCCGCCTTGGCTTTATGACCTCGAATCGCCGACATCCGGTTACGGAGCAGCCATACCGCATGATTCATGCAAAGCGCTTTTCTGCGGAAAAGCAGGCGGGCAGAGCAAAGCTTCGCATACGGTTTTGTCTGCGAACGGCGGCACAATTGCTTGACGAAGCGGCGGCGTTTATGAAGGAGGCAAAAACCGTTCACGACCGGCTTGAGGAAAAATACATCGCCGCAATGGATTTTGAAAAGGTGGGCGAAAAAACCGCAGAGTTCCTTGCAACGCTGTAAAGCATGCAAATGCAGCCGCCGAAAAATTAGGGCGGCTGCATTTTTTCGCATAAAAATTTTTAGCATTGCCAATATTAAAGGCGAAAAATTTTTGCAAGGGGATATATATGTTCAGATTTTCCGGGTTTTCTCAGCGGGCAAATGCCGCAATAAATTACGCGATAGCGGAAGCTTCTGCTCTTGGGCACTGCTTTGTGGGCAGCGAGCATTTGCTTTGGGGAATAGCAAAAGAAGGCTCGTGCTTTGAGCTGCACAGCCTTATAAAATGCGGCATAAGCTGTGACGGAATTGCAGAAAAGCTGCTTTTCACCGTTGGCAGGGGGATAAAAACGAACCTTTCGCCCACGGATTTTACTCCGGTGTGCAGGCGTATTTTGGAAACCGCGGTAAATGACACGCGCCTTTGCGGTGCTGCCGCGGATATAAACAACATCATTGGGGCGATTCTGCGGGAGCCGGGCTGTACCGCCGCAAAGTACCTTGCGGCGTTTGGCTGCGATTGCGACGCGCTTTTTTGCAATGTTTGCGCAGCCGGACAGAGCTTTTCCGCCGAATTTTCATCACGAGAACGGCAGCGTACGCAAAAAACGCCCGCACTTGATAAATTCAGCCGAGACCTCACAAAGCTTGCGAAGGAAGGCGCAATCGACCCGGTAATAGGACGCGATAAAGAGCTTAGCCGCGTTGTGCAGATTCTTTCCCGCCGGACGAAGAATAACCCCTGCCTTATCGGAGAAGCAGGCGTTGGTAAAACCGCGGTGGCGGAGGGCGTTGCCGCGCTTATCGCTTCCGGCGGCGTGCCGGACGGCATAAAAATGCACCGCCTTTGTGCGCTTGATTTGTCCGCGATGGTCGCCGGGGCAAAGTATCGGGGCGATTTTGAGGAGCGCATAAAATCCGTGCTTGATGAGGTGGTGCGCTGCGGGAACATAATTCTTTTCATCGACGAGGTGCACACCATTGTTGGCACCGGTTCGGCGGAGGGCGCGGTGGACGCTTCCAATATACTCAAACCGCAGCTTGCCCGGGGCGAAATTCAGATAATCGGCGCGACCACCACGGAGGAATACCGCCGCTTTATTGAGAAAGATTCGGCGTTGGAGCGCCGTTTTCAGAGCGTGCTTATTGAAGAGCCCACGCCGGAAGCGGCGATTGATATACTGAAAGGAATCCGTGAGCGGTACGAGGCTTTTCATAGGGTAAAAATCTCCGACGGAGCGGTGGAAGCCGCCGTGCGCCTTTCTACAAGATACCTTACGGAAAGGCGGCTTCCGGATAAGGCAATTGACCTTATGGACGAGGCGTGCTCAAAAAAAGTGATAGCTAAAAAAGCTGATGCTCAAGCGGGTTTCTGCGGCACGGTGAAGGCAGAGGACGTCGCCGCCGTGCTCAAGCTTTACACCGGAGTTTCCGCCGGAGAAATTGAGCACGGAGAAAGCGAACGCCTTCTCCGGCTTGAGGAGGAGCTGAAGCAGCGGGTAGTCGGCCAGGACAAAGCGATTTCCGCCGTGGCAAAGGCAGTCCGGCGCAGCCGCGCCGGACTCCGCGACCCTAAAAAGCCCGTGGGAACATTCCTGTTTACCGGACCGAGCGGCGTTGGCAAAACGGAGCTTGCAAAAGCGCTTGCGGAGGCGCTTTTCGGTGACGAAAAGGCGCTTATCCGCTTTGATATGAGCGAATATAACGATAAATCCGCGGTGAACAAGCTTATAGGTTCGCCGCCCGGATATGTTGGGTATGAGGACGGCGGCAAGCTGACCGAGGCGATTCGCCGCCACCCATATTCGGTGGTGCTTTTCGACGAAATAGAAAAGGCGGATGCGGGGATATACAATCTTTTTTTGCAGCTTATGGACGACGGATTCATAACAGATTCCGAGGGGAGGAAGGCGAATTTTCAAAGCAGCGTTGTGATTATGACGTCGAACATCGGTGCAGAAGCTGCCGCAAAAGCCGGAATTGGCTTTTTTACGACGGCATGCTCCTCAGGCAAAGCGGTGATTTGTGAGATAAAAAAGGTTTTTCGTCCAGAGTTTATCAACCGAATTGACGAAACGGTGGTTTTTAACCGCCTTGATTTTTCCGCGGCGGTGAAAATTGCGGAAAAGTATTATAGAAAATTGGCGGAGCGGGCGGCAGCATCTGGGATTGAGCTTGTTTTTTCCGATGAAGCGGTTGTTGCCTCCGCGAAAAATGGCTTTGACCCGGAGCAAGGCGCACGCCCGCTTGAACGATATATCAGCGCGGTGGTGGAGGATCCGCTTTCCGAAATGCTTCTTGCCGGAAAAGTCTGCTCCGGAGAGCGGATTTGCTGCACCGTGGGCGACGACGGCAAAATGATTTTTGAAAAGCAGGCCGCACAGCTTCAAAAAGCTTGACATTTTGCGCAGAAAGTAACATAATATATAGTGACATAAAACTGCAGGCATAGTTCATCGGTAGAACGGTCGCTTCCCAAGCCACAGAGGCGGGTTCGACTCCCGTTGCCTGCTCCATAAGAAAACCGCTTGATTAAGCCAAAATCAAGCGGTTTGTTTTCGTAGGACAACCACTGGCTCTGCCAGTGGAAAAAAAGCTTTAGCTAT
>USFO01000111.1 GCA_900553955.1 uncultured Oscillospiraceae bacterium | reverse complement strand
CTTACACAGGGGAGCCAAGAATGCGCTCCGTCTCACTCGGTGAGCACAAAGAGCCGTGATTGGCGCGGCGAGAAATGCGCCCCGTTTCCCTTTGCAGGCGCGGGGGGTGCTGTTCGCGCAGGGCAAACAGTTCGCAAAATACAAAATCAGTTTATCACTAACCGCAAAAATCGTCAAGGGAAAGCGGCGTTTTTCGTCATTTTCACGATTTAAGAGATAAAAGTGCGAAAGTACTTGCGCCGCAAAGTTCGTAGTGCTATACTGAAAACTACTTTATACTTACCCCAAAAGGCGGGTAAAAAATTTTTATACGGAGGCGATTTTCGGTGAAACGGCGACTTTCATTAAAAGAGTATGTTTACGTTGCAAGTATGCTTTTCGGAATGTTTTTCGGAGCAGGCAACCTGATTTTTCCCATTCATATGGGACAGATGGCGGGCAGCCGAATTTGGATTGCCTTCATAGGAATGTTCATAACAGGCGTGGGACTGCCGCTTCTCGGTGTGGCGGCATTGGGAATTTCCAAAAGCAGCGGGCTTTTTGACCTGAGCAGCCGCGTAGGCCGCCCCTACGGAATGTTCTTCACATGCCTTCTCTATATGACCATAGGCCCTTTCTTCGCAATACCCCGTTGTGCCACGGTTTCGTTCACCGTGGGTCTGGAACAGGTTATTCCCGAAACGGCGAATTTGAAGCTTTGGCTGCTGGGCTTTTCCGTGGTGTTCTTCGGAGCGGCGCTGTTTTTCTCCTTGCGCCCGGGCAAAATTCTTACATGGGTGGGCAAAATTCTCAACCCCTGCTTCCTTATTTTCCTTGCGGTGCTTGTGGTGGCGGCTCTTTCTTCGCCGAACGCAGCCCTCTCCGAGGTTGAACCCCTCGGCGGCTATGCAAATTCGGCTTTCTTCACGGGATTTCTTGAGGGCTACAACACCATGGACGCCCTTGCAAGCCTTGCTTTCGGAATAATCGTTGTGCAGGTCATCCGCGGCCTCGGTGTGGAAAATTCCGACGACGCGGCGGGGAACACAGTGCTTTCCGGCGTGTTCAGCTGCCTTTTCATGGGACTTATCTATGCGGCAATCGCCGTTGTGGGCGCACAGAGCCGTTTTTCTCTCGAACCTGCGGCAAACGGCGGCGTTGCCTTTGCGGAGGTGGCGAGGCTCCACCTCGGAACGCCGGGACTGCTCGTTTTGGCGGCTACCGTGACCCTTGCCTGCCTTAAAACCGCGGTGGGACTTATCACAAGCTGCGCGGAGACCTTCTCCGCGCTGTTCCCGAAGGTGTTCAAGTACCGCACATGGGCGATTATCTTCACTTTGGTATCCTTCACCTTTGCGAACTTGGGACTCAGCCTTATTTTGGAATTTTCTCTGCCTGTGCTGATGTTCCTCTATCCCCTTGCAATAACGCTTATACTGCTGTCGCTTTTCGGAAAATTCTTCGGCTACGACCGCCGGGTTTACGCATGGGTGACGGGCTGCACGCTGGTTGCGGCGGTCTATGACCTGATGTTCGCCCTGCCCGCCTCGGTGAAAGCGGCGCTGCGCCTTGAGGGAATAATCTCCGCCGTGGGCGGAGTGCTGCCCCTCTCCGGAGTGGGCTTGGGATGGCTCTGCCCCGCCGCAGCGGGACTTGTAATCGGTCTGCTGCTGCACAAGCTCCGCCCCGCCAAGGCATAAAATCGCGACTATTATGCGAATAATCGAACTATGAAAGCAAAAGTGCGGGCTTTGCCCCGCACTTTTTTGCATTTTAGAATAACAGATATGAAGCTCTGCGGTTTGCACTTCGGCGAACTCCGTACCTGCGGCGGAGCCGCCAAGCCTTCCCCTTGGGGAAGGTGGCACGGCGCGGCGCTTTTGCGCTGAACCGTGACGGACGAGGGCAGCCCGCCTTCGGCGGGCTTAACTTCGACTTTCACTTTTGCAATTCTGTGGCTTGCGGCGAAGCCGCCTCGGCTCCCTCTGAGGGGTTTGGCTTTCGAGCGCCGCCAGTGGCGGATGCAGCGAGAAAGGCAAGCCGCTGCCGTCCGCAAGTGCGAGAGCGAATAGCCGAAGCACGAGCGGAGAACGGCGAGGGGGCAAAGCTGTCGCGGTGAAAAGGGATTAAAACACCGCGACTGAGGGAGAGATAACGCGAGGTCGCTGTTTGCACCAAGGCGTAGACGAGCACTGAGTGAAAAAGTGGTCATTTGCCTTTTCTCTTGCCTATATCAAGTGCTTTCGCACGTACTCGGTGTATCTCTCCCTCCGTCTGCCTGCTCAAATCCTTTATGCAGTCATCCACCTCCCTCCTCAGAGGGAGGCAAGGGCGCTCCCGCGCCGCGCACCGAAATTAACTGCTTCGGAAAGGAAGATAGTAACGAAAGAAACCCATCGGGGTGCGTTTTTGTTCGCGGCGGCTGAGCCGCGGTTGGCGCGGTGCTTGGTTCCCGCTGCAGGCCGCAGAGCTGCCCGCGGCTTGTGCGGCGGAAAGCGCTTTCTTTGCCTTATATCCCCCTAAAATATTCTCATTCGTAATAATTTCTTAATCCATTCTTAAATCTTTCGCGGCTTGTTTCTTAAAATTATTTTTTCTATGATATTAGCAGAAAAGTTATACGCGGCTTTCAATGAAAGAGAAATGAAAGGAAAATAATTATGGAAACTCTGCTTACAATCAATTTTATAATAGCGGCGATTTTCTTTGTCTGTTATACATATCAGTTCGCCTACATACCCGTGCCGTGGTTCAAAAAGCCGCATGAGCATGCGGCTGAGCACCGTCACCGCTTCGCCGTGCTCATCTGCGCCCGAAACGAGGAAAGGGTTATCGCAAAGCTTATAGAGAGCATCCACGCCCAAACCTACGACAGGGGCAGCGTTCGCATTTTCGTAATGGCGGACAACTGCACCGACAATACCGCAAGGGTCGCCCGCAACGCCGGAGCGACGGTTTACCGCCGGAACAATCCGTTCCTTGTGGGAAAGGGCTACGCTCTCGAGGAGCTTTTGGAAAATATCGGCGAGGACTACCCGCGGGGCTATTTTGACGGCTATTTTGTCTTTGACGCAGACAATGTTCTGGACAAAAATTACATAAAAGAGATGAACCGCACCTTCTGCGACGGCTATGACATCATCACCAGCTATCGAAATTCCAAAAATTACGGCTCGAACTGGATTTCCGCCGGCTACGCACTGTGGTTTTTGCGGGAATCCCGCTACCTCAACCACGCGCGCTTCCTTTTGGGAACGAGCTGCGCCGTTTCCGGAACGGGATTTTTCTTCAGCAGAAGAATACTCGAAAAAAACGGCGGCTGGCCGTTCCACCTGCTCACCGAGGACATCGAGTTCACCGTTTGCAATATAGTAAACGGCGAAAAGGTCGGCTTTTGTCCGAACGCGGTGCTCTATGACGAGCAGCCCACCTCCTTCCGCCAATCCTGCCGTCAGCGCCTGCGTTGGGCAAAGGGCTATATTCAGGTGTTCCGCAAATACGGCGTCGACCTGCTGAAGGGCGCGCTGCACGGCAATTTTTCCTGCTTCGACATGGCCATGGCGATTATGCCCGCAGTGGTGCTCACCACAATATGCGTGCTCATAAACTCGGGTATGTCCGTGCTCACTCTCGCCTCCGGCGGAAGCGTGCTGCCCATACTGCTTTCCGTGGGGCAAAGCGTGCTGAACGTGTATCTGACGCTGTTCGCCGTGGGCGGCATAACCACCGTCACCGAGTGGAAGAACATCGCCGCTCCCGCTTGGAAAAAGATTTTCTACGCCTTTACCTTCCCGATTTTCATGCTCACTTATATCCCGATTTCCTTTGCGGCGCTGTTCGCCAAGGTGGAATGGAAGCCCATTGAGCACTGCGTCAGCGTAAGCTGCGAGGAGCTTTGGCGGCAGGGAGCATGACCGCCGAACGCCCCGCCGCGGGCAGCACGGAATATGCCGCAAGCATTGAGCAAATTCGCCGGCGAACGAAAAAGCTCTTTACCGCATTTGCGGCGGCGGCGCTCTGCATGGCGCTGCTGTGGTTTTCTTTGGGCGCGGCGGACTATGTTAGGGTGATGAACCTGCACACAAGGCCGCTGTTCTGCGCCGCCGTTGAGCATGACGAAAGCGGCGCGTATTTTCGGGGAATGGGCTATTCTTTCCGAACGGAAAACGCCCTTGGCGGCGGCGAAATGACCTCCGCGGAGTTCTACATCCTCGGAATTAAGATTAAAAAGCAGTAAAGGCAAATGGCTTTACAGCATCGGACGGAGAAAATCTGTCGCACGAAACGAAATCAAGCGCACTCCTTAGCTCCCTCGCCAGAGGGAGCTGCTTTTTTGCCCCGTGAGGGCAAAAAACTGATGGAGAGAAAGGTCTGCGGCGCACCGTGACGGAGGCGGGCTTAAACGCGGCTTGCACTTTTGCAAATTCTGTGCACGGCGCGGGAGCGCCCTCGCCGAGTAAGCCGCGGCTCAGCCGCCTTGCGAAGTGTGCGCCTTTTGCCGCGGCATTAAAATAAA
>USFO01000110.1 GCA_900553955.1 uncultured Oscillospiraceae bacterium | reverse complement strand
ATATAGTTTTCTTCAAGAACGTCCACAATATGCTGCTCCACCACAAGACCGGCATTTTCAAAATTAGCCGCCTGCTTTATTTTGGGCTGCTCTTTTTCTGTTTTTTTTCTGGCCATTTTTCACCTTTTGGATATTTTTATTTATGATACTTTCCGCCGGAGGAAATCTGGAACGCCCGGTAGAGCTGCTCCAAAATAAGCACCCGGGAAAGCTGGTGAGTAAAAGTCATACGCGAAAGCGAAAGCCGAAGCGCCGCTTTTTTCTTTATCTCATCATAAAGTCCGTAGGAGCCGCCGATTACGAAGCAAAGCTCGCTTGCGGCTTCGTTTGCCATAAGGGAGGAAAGCCGCCTTGAAAAATCCTCGGAGGAGAGCATATCGCCCTCTATGCACATGGCGGCGATAACCGCATTTTGCGGAATTTTCGCAAGAATTGCGGCGCCCTCCGCCTCTATGCAGCGGGAAATTTCGGAGGGAGAGGGCTTATCGGGGAGCTTGTGCTCTGTGATTTCGGTGATTTTGAGCTTACAGTAGGGAGAAAGCCGCTTTTCATATTCGGCGGCGGCTTCCCGCAGATATTTTTCTTTAAGGTTTCCGACGCAGATAATATTTATTGTGCGCATTTTTCCTCCTTAAAGCAAAATATTTTCGGAAAGCTCGTTTCTCGGTGCGGTGAAAAGCACATAATCGTCGCTGCGGCGCATTCCGGAAAGAGAAAGCTCCGAAACGGAGGTCTGCTCCGCAAGCTCCGGCATATTGTTTTCTTTGCTCAGGTGTCCGAGCACAATGCGGGTGGCTCCGCTTTTTACAAGCTGCGGCAAAAATGCGGCACATTCCGTGTTCGAAAGATGACCGAGCCTGCTGTCTATGCGCTTTTTAAGCGGATAGGGGTAGCTTCCCGCCATGAGCATACTTTTGTCGTAGTTTGATTCAATGAGCACGGCGTCGCTTCCGAGCAGGTGCTCATCGGCTTCCGGAGTGAGATAGCCCGTGTCCGTGCAGACGGTTATGCGGCGGTTATCCGGCGTTTCTATGCGGTAGCCGCGGCTGCCCACGCTGTCGTGGGAGGTGGCAAAGGGCTTTACCAGCATCCCGCCGAGCACAAGCTCCCTATTGTCAACCTCGCGCAGCTCCGCCGTTTTAGGAACAAGTCCGTATTCGGCAAGATATTCAAGCACGGGGGCGGTTGCGTAAACCGGAATGTCATAGTGCTTCAGAAATACTTTAAGCCCTTTTATATGGTCGGTGTGCTCGTGGGTGACAAGAATTCCGGAAAGGGCTTCCGGTTCAATTTCGCGGGATTTTAAGGCGTTTACAAGGCTGCGGCAGCTTATGCCGCAGTCAAGGAGTATTCCCCGGCCGCATGCGCCTATGTATTCGGAATTTCCGGCGCTTGAGCTTGCAATAGTAAAAAAGGTTGCCAAAGTAAGGCTGCCTCCCGAATATGTCGGCGGAGCGTTTTGCAGAAAACAGTCCGCCGTAAATTTTTAATTTATACAGAGTAGTTGGAGGAACATTCCGGCACGGTTATGCGGTCAATGTCCGCACCCAGCCCTCTGAGCTTATCCACAAGGTTGGTATAGCCTCGCTCAATGTGGTGAATTTCCTCTATTTCGGTTTTGCCGTGGGCAACAAGCCCCGCAATTACCATTGCCGCGCCTGCACGAAGGTCCGCCGCGCGAACGCAGGCTCCGGTGAGGGATTCCACGCCCTGAACAACGGCAACCTTGCCGTCCACGGAAATGGAAGCGCCCATGCGGCAAAGCTCGGAGATGTATTTGAAGCGGTTGTCCCAAACACCTTCGGTGACTATGCTCGTTCCGCGGGCTATGGCGAGCAGAGTGGTCATCTGCGGCTGCATATCGGTGGGAAAGCCGGGGTAGGGCATGGTCTTTACGTTGACATGCTCAAAATGGTCGACTTCGCCGGAAACGCGAATGGAATCGTCGTACTCCACCACGGAAGCGCCGGTTTTGACCAGCTTTTCGGTGATTGCCTCAAGGTGCTTCGGGATAACTCCGCGGATAAGCACATTGCCCTTTGTGGCGGCGGCGGCAACCATATAGGTTCCCGCTTCAATCTGATCGGGAATTATGGAATAGTTTGCGCCATGCAGGCGTTCCACACCATGAATCTTGATAACGTCCGTGCCCGCGCCGCGAATATCCGCGCCGAGGGAGTTGAGAAAGTTTGCAAGGTCAACTATGTGCGGCTCCTTCGCCACGTTTTCAAGTATGGTAAGCCCCTTGGCTCTTACTGCGGCGAGCATCACGTTGATTGTGGCGCCCACGGAAACCACGTCGAAATAGATATGGCTGCCCACAAGGCTATCGCAGTTTATGGAAACGGAGCCGTGGCCGATGGTGACATTCGCACCAAGAGCCTCAAAGCCCTTTATATGCTGGTCTATGGGGCGAACGCCGAAGTCGCATCCGCCGGGAAGCGGAACGTTCGCTTCGCCGAATCTGCCCAGCAGCGCGCCGAGAAAATAGTAGGAGGCGCGAAGCTGACGAGCCAGATCCTCCGGTACCTTGTGAGAGGTTATGTTGCTTGTATCAATAAATACCGATGTGCGGCTGACTATCCGCACTGTGGCGCCCATAAGCGAGAGCATATCGTAGAGAGTATATACGTCGCTTATATCCGGAATATTTTCAAGAAGGCAGGGACCGCCGGCAAGAATGGTTGCCGGAATGATGGCAACCGCGGCATTTTTAGCTCCGCTTACCTGAACTTCACCGCGAAGAGGCGTGCCGCCTTTGATTACGAATTTATCCAAAGTACTATCCCCTTATACAAGTAGATTACAGTTACAATTATTATAGCATATAAATCCAAAATTGCAAAGACATCAGAGGCATTATTAACATTTTATTTTTTACAAATAAAAAAAATAACCTCCGCCCATGGGGACGAAGGTCATTTCATTACTTGGAAACATAGTTTGCCGGGTTTACTGCAACACCGTTCATACGAATTTCAAAGTGGCAGTGGTTGCCGGTGGAGTTACCGGTGGAGCCCATTGCAGCGATTACATCGCCCTGATTTACGTACTGACCGACCTTTACATAAAGGTTGCTGTTGTGGCCGTAAAGAGTCTGGATGCCGTCACCGTGGTCTATAATAATATAGTAGCCATAGCCGGTTTTACCCCATACAACTTTAACAACAGTGCCGGACGCAGCTGCGTAGATGTTGGTACCATAGCCGCAGCCTGCAATATCCATGCCGGTGTGACCTCTGTATCCGCGGAAAGGACAGCTTACATATCCGCCGATGGTGGGCCAGATGAAGCCGCTGGAGCTTGCAGCAGGGTTCTTGCTGGGAACAAGAGGGATTTTAGTGCCGACGGTAACCTCTTGGGGAATAGGCTCCTTGAGAATTTCCGTGGCAAGAACCTTACGATCCACCACAATGCCGTCCTCGTAGGTTACAAGTGCGGTTACCTCTTGTTCGCCGGGAACACCCGCCTTTGTGACCTTGCGATAGGTATTATAATACTTGTCGCTCTTTGTGATATTCGTGCCGTATTTTATCTCTTCGGTGTAAACCTCGCGCTTTGTGTTGGTGACATTGAGCATGGAAACGGATTTTGAAACTATAAGCTTGTCGCCTACATGAATATCGCCGGAGTCAAGTCCGGGGTTCATATTGCAAAGCTCCTTATAGCCTACGCCGAAGTACGCCGCAATGGAAAGAGGCGCGTCGCCGGATTCGACGGTATAATATTTTTCTCCCTCGATTTCCGTATTGAGCAGCGTTTTGAATTCCGAAGTCGCCATAATGGACGAGGCAGGATAAACGCCGTCAACAAGAGATATTTTCTGCACGAACTGCATTTTGGATTCCGTATCGCCTTCGGCGCGGTACTGCTCGCGGTATTCGTCAAGAACAGTCAGAATACTGTCCGCTTCGTCGGTGGAGCAGATAAACTGGTCGTCAATATAAAGACCGTAGCCCTCATATACATTTGCGCCGGAATTTCGGAGAATGATGTTCGCAAGCTCTTCCGGCTCCGTAAAGTTGCCGCTGCTTACCGGAACGATTTCATACTGCGGAGTGGCATTGACAATATTCTCAACCTCTGCGGAAGTACGACTGCGAATAATCTGTTCTGCTTCGTTATAAGTGTTTTCGCTTTTGATATAGGCGATGGTTTTTCCGTTGGATTCAAGTGCAAGTCCGTAGTTAAGATTCCTGAAGTACCGGATGGTGAACACAAGAAAAACAGCAGCCAGAACAGGTGCAACATAGTTGAAAATTGTGCACAGAATTTTGAATGCGAATATAGCCCAGCAGTGGATTATTGTACCCGCCGCGGAAAGATTTTCGCCAAAGCTGTTTTCTTTGTAACTGCTCAAAATCGAAGCAGCACTCGAGGCTCTTTTCCTGTATGCAAGAAGCGCATGATATTTGCCGATAAAGAAATTGCGGAAGGATGAATTGATATGTATCCAGATGTGGCGGAAAAATTCCGCCGCGCGCTTTTTAAGGTATTTGGCTTCGTTTAC
>USFO01000109.1 GCA_900553955.1 uncultured Oscillospiraceae bacterium | reverse complement strand
GGCGAATTTCTCCGCCCCGCAGAGGTCTATTCGGAAAAATTCATTTTATATTCATTGTAAAAGGCGGCGATTAGTGTTAGAATATTATTTTACAAAATAATTCTTGATGAAACGGAGGTGGCGCGCCGATGAAAAAGATAATCTGCATACTGCTTGCGATAATGCTTACATTTTCCGGCTGCAAAAAGGAAAAGGTGCTGGGCTTTGATATTTTGAGCGGCGTAAAAACCTTCGACCCGCAGCTCTCCTCCGGAGATTCGGAGCTTATTTTGGTAAAAAACTGCTTTCAGGGGCTGCTTGACAAGGACGAAAACGGCGCGCTTATAACCGGCGCGGCGGAAAGCTACAAAGTTTCCGACGACGGACTGATTTATACATTCTATCTACAGCGTGGGCTGCTTTGGAGCGACGGTGAGACGCCGGTCACGGCGGATGACTTCGTATTCGCGTTTCAGCGGCTGTTCAAGCCCGAAACCAACGCGCCGTTCCGCAGCGACTTTTTCAACATACTCAATTCCGAAAAAATTCTGAACGGTGAAAAGGCAATGTCCACTCTCGGCGTTCGTGCCGTGGACAATTACACCGTGGAGTTCACCCTGACAAGCGCCGACCCTCTTTTTCCGGAGTTGCTTGTCACCTCCGCCGCAATGCCCTGCAACCGTGCTTTCTTTGAAAGCACCATCGGGCGCTACGGTTTGGGCAAGGAGTACATCATTTTCAACGGCGCATACTATCTGCGGCGAATAAACAATTCAAGCTATGTAATTTCCCCAAACCCATATAGCAGCATTGCAAACCTTATCTATAAAAATGTCTATCTGTTCGTAAAGGATGACCCCCGAGCGAACGCCGTTGCAAGGCTCACCGACGAAACCGTTGACGCGGCGGTTATCAACCGCAGCGACCGCGAAGCCCTCCCCGAAAAGGATTTTGTAATTAAGGAAAGCGAAAATACCCTTTGGGCGCTGGCGTTCAACACAAAGAACGAGTGCCTTTCCAACGTGAATATCCGCCGCGCCATAGCCTATGCCATAGACAAAAGCCTGTTTGCCGACAGCATTGACGAGAGCTTTCGCACCGCGGACGCTTATATTCCGGAATCCGTGACCCTGAACGGCAAAAGCTACCGCAAAACCGCAGGCGAAAGCTTCTCCGGCTTCGGGTTCGACCCTGATATGGCATCTTCTCTGTTCAAAACGGGATTGCGCGAACTGGACATAAGCCGTCTGCCCACCCTTACGGTCATCTGCACCCAGGAATTCATCCCCGCCATGGGCTACCTGCAAAAGAGTGTGCAGGATAACCTTGCTGTGTTCATCAACCTCATTCCTGTGACCTCCGATGAGCTTTCCGCACGGCTTGCCTCCGGCGATTACGACATGGCGGTGGTTTCGTTCACGCCGCAGTACGACAGCCCCAATGCCCTTTTCTCCGTGTTCGGGGACGCAAATAACCTAACCGGATTTTATGATGCGGACATAAGCGCCGCCGCTTCCGCCGCTTCTCACATGAAAAGCTATGACGATATGGCAGAGGGCTACGCCCTTGCGGAGCAGATGCTGCTTCAAGCCATGCCTGCGCTTCCGCTTTTCTACGAAACTTCGTATTTTGCCGTTTCCAAAAGCATCTCCGATTTGGATTATTCTGTATTCGGCGGACATATCGCGTTTCGTTTTTGTGAATGAGTGAACTTTTTTGTATTCATTTTTTGAAATTGACTTTTTATGCCCTTTCCCGATGGAATGGGCTTTTTTGTTCCTCGAACGGCATTTTTAAGAAAATCCGCGGCTTTTATTTTGCATTATTTCCTGCAAAGAAAATTATTTATGGTTACAATCCTGTTAAAATTATTGACATTCGCCCTTGAATATAGTATTATAATTTCGAAATACGATGCCGACCATCGTGTTCGAAAAATATGTGTAGAAACACAAAAGAAATGTAAGGAGTGTTATTATGAAAAAACTTCTCGCACTTCTCCTCGCTCTCGTAATGGTTCTTTCCTTTGCTGCCTGCAACAACGGCGGCGATGTCGAAAGCAAACCGGACGATTCTCAGTCTCAGCCTGAAGAATCCCAGGGTCAGGAAGAAGAACCCTTCGTAGCCGTACACGCAGAGCGTGACGACTGGGCAGACGATGTTAAAGCAGCTATCAACGCCCTTGTTGATACCTATGGCAAAGCATCCGCTACCTATGCCGATCCCTATGTCGTATTCGACTTCGATAACACCTGCTCCATCTTCGACGTTGAAGAGCAGCTCGCTATCCACCAGCTCAACACCATGACTTTCGCTATTGCTCCGGAAGATCTCACCGCTGTTCTGGAAGAAGGTCTTGGCGATCTTGAGGAAGTCCGTGACGACGCTAAAGCATACAGCGTAAAAGAAGAAGCCGCAAGCTACAGCGCTGTTGTTGAAGACATCGTTAAAGCATACACCTACCTTTGGGAAACCTATGGTCCTTTCACCGCTGCCGGCCTTGACGACGCAAAACAGGCTGAAGTTCAGGCTGATCCTCAGTGGCTTGAGTTTGCAACCAAGATGCGCGTTATGTATAGCTTCGTAGGCGATGCAGAATCCGCTGACGTTGCATATCCTTGGATCCTTTATTGGTTCACCGGCATGACCGAGCAGGAAGTTTATGACCTTGCTTATGCTTCCCACAAAAAATACTCCGCAGTAGAGACCAGAGAAGACACCTGGACCTCTCCTGAAATCGAGTCCAAAGCCGGCCAGATGACCGTTACTTACTACATGGGCACTACCGTTTCCGAAAACATCAAAGAGCTCTGGAAAGTTCTTGATTCCAACGGCATCGATGTTTGGGTATGCTCCGCTTCCGCTACTGATCCTATCCGTGCTGCAATCGACGCTTGGGATCTCCATCCTTACTGCACCGGTATGCTTGCCATGACCAATGTTGTTGAAGATGGCAAATATGTTCACAAATATGATTACGAGAACGGCTGCGGCTGGCTCGCAAACGAAGATGGCACTTGGACCAGAGATAATCTTCCTACCAAAGCACAGACCCAGGGTGTTGGCAAAACCACCGCTATTGTAAACGCCATTCTTCCTAAGTACAGCAACCATGGTCCTGTAGCAGGCTTCATGGATTCCACCGGCGACTTCAACTTCTGCACCGAGTTCGAGACCCTCAGACTCGTTATCTGCTTCAACAGAGCAAACCGTAAGCTCAAAGACGGCGGCGGCCTTATCGCTGCTATGTCCAAGTACGAGAGAGACGTTCTCGGTTATGACTTTGCTAAAGCCGATGCAGCAGGCGACACCCTTTATGTCCTCCAGGGACGTGAAGAGAACGGTCTCCGCGGCCTCCGCAACAGCAACGCTACCATGAGACTTGGCGCCACCGAAGAGCAGCTCTTCGCTGATCAGGAGTCCTTCGACGCCATCATCAAATACTGGACTGATAACAACATGTCCGTTAAAGATGCTCTTGACAAATTCGCATTCAAGACTGCGAAAGATGCAGAGGGCAACCTCATCGGCTTCCAGTATGGCTGCCTCAAGGCTTATGAAGGTTATCACTATCATCCCTAATCGTTAAGATTATATAATTTGATAATCAACGGGACACCGGCTTTGCCGGTGTCCTTTTTTATGCCAAAAAAGCACGCTCCGCCGACTTTCGGGGGTGTGTTTTTTTAATGCTGCTCAGCGCCGCCACTATGGCGATTTAAGGCGCTCCGTGAAGGTGTAACTATTCTTACTTAGTATAAAAACAGCCCGCACACGGCGTAATAGAGCCGTGTGAGGGCTGAGAACTATTCATTTTGTGAACGATTACCTGTCAGCAAAGAATACAGCCATCCCAAAAGCGTCGTTTCTATCTCTGATTTCAGAATCAAAGCGATTCCACCTGCTCACGCCCTCCGGCAGTGCAGCTTGTACTAAATAGGCGCTTAAATCTCTTGATATACTCGACTACCCTATTCTGTCTTAGCAAAGCGGCCTCCCTGCCGTCTATATAGGCCTTAACTCTTTATAGGGCGAAAGTATACCATCAAAGCCGGAAAAGCGCCTTTTACGACGAATACATTCAGCCCATATACCTCAAGGGTATTAAAACAAATGTCAAGCTCAGCGTCCTGTTTTATACTGAGATTGCCGCACCAATGAAAAAAAGCAGCCGTTTGGCTGCTTCTTTTGGCAGGGGCAGAAGGACTCGAACCCTCAACAACGGTTTTGGAGACCGGGATGTTACCATTACACTATGCCCCTATTCAATTTATATGGTGGGCCTTTAGGGACTCGAACCCCAAACCGACCGGTTATGAGCCGGTTGCTCTAACCAATTGAGCTAAAGGCCCTTATTTTCTAAAGCGGCCGGGCACTTTTGCAAGTGCCCAGCTGTTTTGGCTCCCCCTGTCGGGCTCGAACCAACGACCCTGCGGTTAACAGCCGCATGCTCTGCCAACTGAGCTAAGGAGGAATAAGAAAGCAGCGCAGCTCTGTAAAGGAACTGCGCTGTGTCGGCATCGACCTATTTTCCCGGGAGGCTGCCCTCCAAGTATTTTCGGCACT
>USFO01000108.1 GCA_900553955.1 uncultured Oscillospiraceae bacterium | reverse complement strand
TTGTGCACGGCTTTTCCACAAAGCGCATAGCCATTGTGGAAAAAATGCAAAGAGACGAGAGCAAATATGAAGAATCCAAAAAGTAAAACAGCCCCGAAATACTCTTTCAGGGCTGTTTTACTGAGAAAAAAGGAAAAAAGAAAATGAAAATGGTTTTATCTATAAAATGAATTTTACAAGCAAGATAACTTGCAAAAGTATATTTTCAGAGTCCAAGTGTTCTTCAGCGAGGGACACTTTTGATTAAAGAAAAAGCCGGTTCAAACCGGCTTTTCGGTTTTAGTAATTTCAATTATTTGACGATGGAAGCAATAATTGCGGTGATTGCTCTTACAATTCCGGTGGACTTTCTTTCGCAGAAGAGAGCGGAAGAATCCTCACAGTAAGCCACATTTTCGTCCTTACTCCAACGCGCAAGCTCAAGATCGCGTCCTTCGAGCTGGCAGGCATAATCGGTGCTGAATGCATAAGTGTTAATCATAATAAGTACGTTCCTTTCTATATAGGCGGCGGGGCGATTCCCCGTTTGCCAGCAATTTTTTTATTTCTGTCCTTTAGCGAAATACATTATACGCAGGATTTAATTCATAATCAAGTGTTTTCATCGTAAAAAGTGCACAAAGATATAGCCGAGTTTTTGTGCAACACGCACAAAAATGTATAATTCGAGTAAAATATAAATGATTTTATACATTTTTGCCTTTTGGAGTGCATAAACCACCGCAAAATGTATAAAGAATTTTTCAAATAAATCGAAAAAAACCGCGTAATTCAGCCATTTATCGCTTTAACAAGATAAAAACTGTATTTTGCATATACACAGATGTAATTGCAAAAAACACCGTCGGCGCGGATTATAAAAAAAGCCCACCGGAGGAGCAATCGGTGGGCTTTTTGTGTGATAGTTTTGTGATGTTATTCGTTTTCGTAGCGCAGCGCTTCAAGCACCGTTTTCATAAGCTCAATGGGGCGTTCGCCGGTTTTAAGGGCGGCGGTAAGGTGCGGTCGGCTGCTCATAAGGTCAACGGTAAGGCGACCCTGTAATTTCTGCGTTGCCATGCTTATGCGCTCAAGGTCAAGCTCCTTCGGGAAGAAAAGCAGAGCGGAGTCGTTCTGCCGAATTTCCGTAATGCCCAAGGCGGAGGCCATGTTCCGCAGAGTAGCCACCTTGATAAGCCCCATAACCGCCGTGGGCGGCTCGCCGAAGCGGTCTATAAGCTCGTCGATTACGTCCGCCGCGTCCTCCTGACTGCGGATGGCGGCTATGCGCTTGTAAATATCAATTCGCTGATTAAGCTCCTTGATGTATTCCTCCGGAATATGCGCGTCAAGGGCGATATCCACGGCACATTCTTCGGCGCTTTGGGGCGGCGCCTCGCCCTTTTCCTCGGCGATTGCCTCGGAGAGCAGGCGCACATACATTTCGTAGCCGACGGATTCCATGTGACCGTGCTGATTTGCGCCGAGAATATTGCCCGCTCCGCGAATTTCAAGATCACGCAGGGCAATTTTGAAGCCGGAGCCGAACTGGGTAAAATCTCTGATTGCGGAAAGGCGCTTCTGCGCCACGTCTGAGATGGTTTTTCCTCTGGTGAATGTAAAATACGCAAAAGCGCGGCGGTTGGAGCGCCCCACCCTGCCCCGAAGCTGATAGAGTTGGGAAAGTCCAAGCCTGTCGGCGTTTTCGATTATAAGGGTATTGCAGTTGGGAACGTCAACGCCGCTTTCGATTATAGTTGTGCAGACGAGCAGATCGGTTTCCTGTTCGATAAGCCCCCGCCATATTTCGGAAAGCTCCTCCTCGCTCATTTTGCCGTGGGCGAAGGCTATGCGCGCATCCGGCAAATCCCGCTGAAGCATGGCGGCGCAGGCGGAGATACTCTCTATGTTGTTGTGAAGGTAGAAAACCTGTCCGCCCCGGCGAAGCTCCTTTTTAATGGCTTCGAGGATAACTCCCCGGTCGTATTCCATAACATAGGTCTGCACCGGACGGCGATCCTGCGGAGCCTCCTCTATGGTGGACATATCGCGGATGCCGCTCATGGCCATATTCAGCGTTCGCGGAATGGGGGTGGCGGAAAGGGTGAGCACGTCCACGGAGGTTTTCAGCTCCTTTAGCCGCTCCTTGTGGGCGACGCCGAAGCGCTGCTCCTCGTCTATTATGCAAAGCCCCAAATCCTTAAATTCCACATCCTTTTGCAGAATACGGTGAGTTCCGATAACTATATCCACCTCTCCGCTTTTCAGGCGGCGAATTATTTCCTCCTGCTGCTTCGGAGTGCGGAAGCGGGAGAGCAGCTCCACGGTTATGGGGAACCCGTCCATGCGCTGCATAAAGGTCTGGTAGTGCTGCCAAGAGAGTATGGTGGTGGGAACGAGCACCGCCACCTGCTTTCCGTCCATAACAGCCTTGAATGCGGCGCGGATAGCCACCTCCGTTTTGCCGAAGCCCACGTCTCCGCAGAGAAGTCTGTCCATGGGGCGCGCCATTTCCATATCGTGCTTGATTTCGTCAATGCAGCGAAGCTGGTCGTCGGTTTCCTCGTAGGGGAAGCGTTCCTCAAAGTCACGCTGCCAATCCGTATCCGGAGAGAAAGCGTATCCCTCGGTGTGCATACGCTTGGAATAGAGGGCAATAAGCTCCTTTGCCATATCCTTTACGGCGGCGCGGACTCTGCTGCGGGTGCGCTGCCACTCGGTGGAATTGAGCTTGTTGAGCTTTACGCCGGAATCCTCCCGGGGACCCACATACTTCGACACAAGGTCAAGCTGGGTCACGGGAACATAGAGCATATCCGTTCCGGCGTAGCGAATTGCGATGTAATCCTTAACAACGCCGCGAATATCCTGCTTCACTATGCCTTGAAAAATGCCGATTCCGTTGGTGACGTGAACCACATAATCGCCGGGGGAAATATCGGAGAGGCTTTTGAGAGGATTTTCGGACTTTTTGAACTTGCGGCGCTTGTTCCTCTGAGAGGAAATTTTCCGCTGAGCGATAACGGCTATCTTCGACTGAGGAAATTCCGTTCCGCAGGAGAGGCTGCCCTCCGTGACGAACACCGTTCCGGGGGAAATTTTGCCGTCAAGGGCGAACGCCGCGTTTATATTATTGTTTATAAGGTCGGTGGTCAAAGCATGGGCGGCGCGTTCGGTGCCGCAGAGCACCACCACGGTGTATTTTCGCGCCATGTAGTCCTTGATGTCGTCCAGCAGGCTTTCCAGCTCGCCGCCCCAAGGCGAAAGGGTAAGAGCGCCGAAATCTGCCACGGAATACACGGGAATTTCCCCAACGGTTCGCAGGAACGAGTCCATGAGCACGGTGTTCGGGGAGCCGAGCAGGGAGCTAAGGTCGGTTATGTCTATGCCGAACCTGTCGCAGCCGGGGAACAGTATTCCCTCCTCGAAAAGCATGGAAATATCCTCGTTTTGCTGAGTCGCAAGGCTTTTGAGCACGCCCTTTAGCGTAATATACTCGGAAACGCAGATTACCGCTTCCGGCATATAGTCGAAAAGCGTTGCGGGGAATTTATAGATGAGGGGAATATATCTGTCCGGTGCGGAAAGCCCCAAGCCGGAGTCCAGCCGCTGCAAATCCTCTTCTATATGAGCCTTTGCCGCCACGCCCTGTTTTCCGCGAAGCTTTGAATGGGCGTCCTTGAGCACGGAGATGAGCACGGCTGTGGAATCCGGCAGAACCTCCCTTGCGGGAGCCACGGAAATACCCTCTACCTCTGCGGTGCGCCGCTGTGTTTCAAGGTCGAAGAACGCAACGGAATCTATTTCGTCGCCCCAAAATTCAATTCGGACGGGATTTTGCTCCTGCGGCGAATAGAAATCCAGTATTCCGCCGCGAACGGAAAACTGGCAGGGGCCGTCCACCTGAGCACGGCGGTCATACCCCGCCCGGGAAAGCTTATCCGCCAAATTCCGTATATCCGCGGTGTCTCCCCGGCTTAGGGTGAAGGTATTGTATTTGAATGTTCCCGGCGGCAGGGTGAACTGCATGGCGGCCTCTGCAGAGGAAACCACAATGTCACATTCGCCGATTAAAATTCGTCCGAGCACGGAGAGTCTGCGCTGCTCGTAATCGTTTGAAGCGCCCTCTGCGCTGCGGAAACGAAAATCCTTTGCGGGATAAAGGGCGCAGCGCTCGCCGGAGCAAAGCTGAGATACATCCTCATACATTTTTGCGGCGGTGGGCTCGTCGGGGGTTATGAGCAGCACGGGGCTGTTTTTGCGGCGGCTTATGCCGTAGGCAAGCAGGGCGCGCTGTGCGCCGGTAAGACCGGCGGCGTAAACGGGCGCGGAAAAACTCCGCCCAAGCGCGGATAGCACCTGTCGGAACTGCGGAACGCCGTCTAAAAGTTCAAGTAGCATAGAAAGAGTTCTCCTGTATATGAGCGGCAATAAGCCGCGAATAATGCGGAATTTGGAATAGTGTGGAGTTTGGAGAGTGAAGCTTTCGCACAGCGGCGGCGGAGCGCATAGCCTTCCCCCTTGGGGAAGGTGGCGCGGTGCTGCGCTTTTGCGCTGCACCGTGACGGATGA
>USFO01000107.1 GCA_900553955.1 uncultured Oscillospiraceae bacterium | reverse complement strand
CGGGCTTTGTGCCCGCCGCTGTCTTCGTATCTATTTTAAGAGGTAAGGAGTGAACTTTATTTATTCTGTGCCGCGGCTTTTTCCTCTTTGGTTTTGAGGATTTGGTTGACGATGATGCCGATGATGAGTGCGGCGGCTACGCTGGTGACTTGGAGTGCGCCGAAGTTGAAGACAAGTCCGCCGATTCCGAGTACAAGGATTGCTGCGACTACGAAGAGGTTTCTGTCTTCGCCAAGGTCAACGCTCTGAATCATCTTAAGTCCGGATACTGCGATGAAGCCGTAGAGAACTACGCAGATGCCGCCGAGTACGCAGCTCGGGATGGTGTTTACGAAGGCAACGAAGGGGCTGAAGAGGGAAAGGAGCATTGCCAGAACCGCGGTGCCCCAGATGGTTACTACAGAAGCATTTTTGGTTACTGCGACGCAGCCGACGGATTCGCCGTAGGTAGTGTTGGGGCAGCAGCCGAAGAATGCGCCTGCCATGGAGCCTACACCGTCGCCGAGGAGGGTTTTGTCAAGGCCGGGGTTCTCAAGAAGGTCGCGCTCGATGATGGAGGAGATGTTCTTGTGGTCGGCGACATGCTCGGCAAATACTACGAAGGCAACCGGCATGTAGAGGAGCATCAGAGTTCCGAAGTCTGCAAGGGTGAGTGCAAGACCGCCGTCTTTAAGCTCGTTGATGGCTTCGACGAAGGCGAACTTGGGCATGTGGAAGAAGCTGCCGAGGTTTATGGTTTTGAAGTTTTCTACAAGGGCGGTGTAGTTGATTACTTTGAGTGCTTCAACGTCGGTTGCGTTTCCGATAAGGGCGAAGACGGAAGCGGTGAGGTAGCCTGCAAGTACGCCTACAAGGAAGGGAATGAGCTTCCAGAAGCCCTTGCCCTTAGTGGAGACCAGGATGGTTACAAAGAAGGTAACAAGTCCGCAGACGATGGCAACGAAGCTGTAGCTTTCACCGGTGGCGGAGGATTTGGTCAGGTCGGAAACCGCGTTTCCTGCAAGGGAAAGACCAATGAGCGCAACAGTGGGTCCGATTACGACCGGGGGCATAAGCTTGTTAAGCCAGCCGGAACCAACCGCTTTGATTATAAGGGCGATTATTACATAAACAAGTCCTGCGAAGAACGCGCCCACGATAATTCCGAAGAAGCCAAACACCGTGGCGGAGTACATCGAGGAAAGAAATGCGAAGGAGCTTCCGAGGAAGACGGGGCTTTTGCTTCTGGTGAAGAGAAGGTATACTATGGTGCCGACGCCTGCGCCGAAGAGCGCCGCTGCGGGGTCCATTTCAAGGTTTACTGCGCCGTAAGCGTTTGTCAGAATCGGCACAACGATGGTTGCGGTGATGATTGCAAGAAGCTGCTGAAGAGAGAAGATGATAAGCTGGCTGAACTTAGGCTTATCTTCAACATTGTAAATAAGTTTCATTGTTCTTTCCTCCTGATAATTGGTTTCTGTTTCTTTTTATTTGCTGAAAATCTTGACTCCGCACTCGCCGTCGATGGACGGAACGCGGACGGAAACAAGTTCTTCACGGGAAGTGGGGATGTTCTTGCCAACGAAGTCCGGCCTGATGGGAAGCTCCCTGTGTCCGCGGTCGATGACCGCCGCAAGCTGGATATTTGCCGGGCGGCCCTGCTTCAGCAGGCAGTCGATGGCGGCTCGCGCCGTCCGTCCGGTATAAATAACATCGTCAACAAGAACAATGGTCTTTCCGGTAACGTCAAAGGGCAAATCAGATTCGCTTATCTTCGGAAAGCTCCCAAGCTCGGAAAGGTCGTCGCGGTAAAGCGTTATATCAAGCGTTCCGACGGGAACATCCGCACCCTCAATATTGAGGATATTGTCCCTTATCATCCCGGCAATAGGAACTCCGCGCCGCTTGATTCCCACAAGGCAGAGGTTGTCCGTTCCGCCGTTGCGCTCAAGTATTTGGTGCGACATTCTGATAAGGCAGCGCCGCAATGCGTCTGCGTCCATAACATCAGCTTTGAATTCCAATCAAAAAACCGCCCTTTCGTAATTTTTCCATCAAAAAAAGCCTTGCCCTATGGCAAGACCGCAGAAAAACACCCGGTATTCCGGTAAACTTGGTTTTCTGATCTTGCCGGTCTCTCTGTACCGTCTTTAAAGATCGTTCGTCAAGTATATTACCATAGCCCGCGCAAAATTGCAAGCCCTTTTTGCGAATTTTTCAAAAAAATTTTCGGCGAGGGCGGCAAAGCCGCAAATATTCCGGAAAAATTCGTGTCTATATAGTTGAAAGGCGCTTTTTATAATTGTAAAATGAGGCGTAAACAGAAAAATCGCCGGAAAGGAAGTGCAGCTTTGGAGGATAACGATATTATCGAACTGTATTTTGCCAGAAACGAAGTCGCCATTGCCGAAACGGAGAAGAAATATTCCGGTTATTGCGGCGCGGTGGCGAAAAATATTCTTAACAAAAGGGAAGACGAGGAGGAGTGCCTGAACGACACATGGCTTTCCGCATGGAACGACATTCCGCCAAGCCGCCCGAGGTTTTTCCGCGCATATCTCGGCAGAATAACCCGCAACCTTTCACTGAACATACTTCGCCGCAGGGGAGCCGGAAAACGCAGCGGGCTTGAGGTGATTTTCGGCGAGCTGGATGAAGCGCTGCCCGCCGCGAACAGTGTGGAGCGGGAGCTTGAGGGGCGCGAGCTTGCCGCCGCGGTGAACGAATTTATCGCGGGGCTTTCTCCGCAGGAGAGATTTTTCTTCCTGCGGCGGTATTGGTACTGCGACCCGGTTGCGGAGCTTGCGCGCCGCAGCGGCGTGCAGCCGCAGAAAATAAGCCAAGTGCTGTTCCGGCTGCGGGCACGGCTTAAGAAAAAATTGGAGGAGGAAGGACATATATGAACGCAGAAAAGCTTTGGCTTGCCATTGGCGAAGCGGACGGAGCCGCCGTTGCAGCGGCAGAAAATTTCCCCAAACAGAAGCGGCGCAGTCTGCATATTTTGCTTGCGGCGGCGATAATTTTGTCGCTGTCAGTCACCGCCGTGGCGGCGGTGCGCTACCGCGCGGAGATAAAAAGCATCTGGGCGGGAAGCGACCTTTCGGAAAGCGCCGCTTCGGAAATCGAGAGCGGCACGGTGCCGGTGGAAGCGGAAAAATCCGATGAACAGTACACCGCAGCGGTGACGCAGGCGCTTTCCGACGGGCGGAATCTGTACCTCACATGGCAGATTGAAAGCCGCGGCGAGCCGTTCCCGGAGGGAACGCGCCTGCTTGTCGACCTTGACTTCGGTGAGACGACAGTCAACACGGATATGGGCTTTATAGTTGGCGAAATCGAAACGGGCAGCGAAAATATTCTTGCGGGATATGTTGTGACGGACTGGAACGAAGCTATGCAAAGCGCCGCTGCGGCGCTTACCATAAGCAATATCGAAGCGCCGCAGGAGGAAGCTTCCGGCGCGGAGTTTACTCCGGACTGGGCGGCGCTTTTTGAAAAGTGCGAGTACGTCGACTTTCCGGAGATACGGTACAGCCGCGGCTGCGCCGACTGGCCGAAAGAATATTTTCCGCAGTACGGCAGACTTGAATACAAAATCGAGGAGTCGGACTACAATATTATCGATTTTGCCTGTTGGGAGGATGGTTGGCTTTACCTCACGGTGAAGAATCCCGAAGCTGTGGGCATGGGCGCAGACTCGAAGTGGATTTACGCGGTCTGCGACGGCGAAACCGGCGAGGAAATTGACTTTGAGCACCGACTTGTCGCCCGAGAGGGCGACGTGCCGAGCACACCGTATTTCGTGCTCGCGTACCGGATGGATTTGAGCACGGCGGAAAATCTCGTGCTCAAAAAGCGCGGCGGCACAGTGTACAAACCTGTGACGAAGCAGAGATTCCGCCTTGATTTTTCCGCCGGGGTCACGCTTTTGAGCACGGAGCTTCCCTGCGCCGTGCCCGACGGGAAAATCTTGTGCTCGGCGCTCTCCATGAGCATTTCTGGCGTTTCCGCGCCGGAAAATGCGGTGGTGGAAATCACCGACCGAGCCGGAAACAGCGTGAATATTATCTCAAACGACCTTGACAACATCCTCGTTGAAACGCCGCAAAGCCCCATGAGCATCGCATCCGTTAAGGTCGACGGAATTGAAATGCTCAAAGCGAAATAGCGTGGAGAGCAGCGTTGGACACGAAGGCGTACTGAGAGCGAGTCTGAGAGGATTCTCTAACGCCTTGACGGCAGCAATGGTGGGCTTTGCTGTATAATTTCTGTATAAATGATTAAAAAAGCGGTTCGGCGTTTGCCGAACTGCTTTTTGCTTTTTCCGGCGATTGCTCCGCAAAGCGGAGCGGGAATATTCGACAACAGCCGTCAAGGCGCTGCGACGCCTCTGAAACAGGGGAACAAAAGCCGCCTTTGTTAAAAATTTATTATAATTTATAATAATACATATTTAACTTATACAAATTTGTGATTTTGGGTTGACAGAAAAGTTTCAGCTATGATAAAATATGATACAGATGATTCATTTTGCTTCCGCAAGCTCCGGTAAAATGGCTGTTAAAATCTTCACCAAGTTTAGGCAAAACAGCCGTTTTGCCTGTTTTAATTTTTCGCGGCAGCAATTATAATATTTA
>USFO01000106.1 GCA_900553955.1 uncultured Oscillospiraceae bacterium | reverse complement strand
CCGCCCCGCCACAAAATAGCGAATCGCGTCCGGTCCGTGGGTGATTTCGTGCGGTTCGGTGGAAGCGTCACTGGGGTTTGTTTTGTCAATTACAAGCGCCGGAATGCTGCGAATCAGATTTCGACAACACGAGAAAACTTTCAGCAAAGGCTCCTTTGTGCCGAATTTTGTCTTAACCGGACGCAGCCATTCGTGCAGGTCAAACCACCCCGCCACTCTTGAATTCTCCGCCTTTGTAAGCAAAATCCCGTGGTCGTAAAAGATTTCTGCGACGCTTTTGCCGCTGTCCTGGCGGCGGTTCCACATATCCGGCGGCGCTATGTATGCGAAAATTTTCTCATTTGTCATGGATTTTATAAGCTCCGCCGCCGCGCCGACCACAAGCCCGCTGCGGTAAACTTCGCGGTAAACAAAGGCGCGGCCATCGCCGTCAACGGCAATCCAGTAGCCCGCAAGCATATCCAAGCCGTAGTCCATGGCGAAGTATCTGCGCCACCCGTCCGGTATTTTGAAGGGCGCGCAAACGTGGGTTTCCTCCCGCCATTCCGTGAAAAATTGCCCTTCAAAAACATTCCAGTCACCGTACAAAAGCGCCCTTCTGTCACGTTCGTGAAGGTTTTGCAGCCGCTCGATATAGCCCGGGTCCGCGGCAAGCAAAAACTTGTTGTCGCGCACGCCAGCCGGGATAAACAGCCGTTTCCCGGGCTTTCCGTCAAAAATTTTTCCCGGTGGGGAAGGGTCGATAAACCGCATTTTCACCCAGCTGTGACCGACCCCTCCCGGGTTTGTCGTGCTGCGCATGCTCTTCGGAAACGGGTTTGCTCCGCGCAGCCGCGACATAAGATAGAGGTACATTTGTTCGGTAAAATGTGTCAGTTCATCGAGCCGGATGACGTCGTACTCGGCACTCTGATAGCGGTAAACGTCGCTTTCGCTGTCACAATAGCCAAAGTCCAAAACTGAACCGTTTTGGAATTTTCCGACATGCTTTGCGCCATTGTAGCTGTAAATGTCGCGGGGAGAAATTTCTTGCGCAACGCGCACCAGGCTTTTTTCAAGCTCGGGGTAGGTGCGCCGCAGAATAAGCTGTTTGCTGCGCGGATAGCGCAGCGCGTAGAGCAGCGCGTCGATTAGCTGGCCAAAGCTTTTTCCGCCGCCGGCAGCGCCGCCGAAGAGCACCTCGTCCGCCTGCGCTTCGATGAATTCGCGCTGCTTTTTTGTAATTTCAAAACTTAAATTCATGCCTTACCTTTCCAATTTCTTTTTTACAATTGCACGCCGCAGAAGTGCAGGCGGCGCTGTGCGCCGCAAAGCAAATTTTCTTTTCTTCTGAGTGCGGCGCCGTTTTCGGTTTTGCGCTTTTGGCGCGAAGCCGTGCGCCTTCGGCGCACATTTGCGGCAAAGCCGCATTAGGCGGCGCGCAGCGCCGCAAAATCAGGCTTCGCCCTTCTGCATGGCGCACAGTGCCGCAGCCCAAAATCGCGCAATGTACCATTCGTTCATCCTGCGCAAGCGGCGCACCCGCGCCGTGCTCAAAATCGTGCGCCGTGCTCGCGCAGAAATTATTCTACAATTTTAATTTGTACATTCAGATCGCTGTCCACCGGCTCGGGCGCTTCAAACATATCAAGGCATTTGCCCAGCAGCTCCAGCGCCTTCATTTTTTCGCTGATTTTTATGCGGCAGCCCTCCTCCGGTTCCATAAATGCCAGTCGTGAAAGCTCTTTTACCACCTTTTTGCGCCCGTTTTCAGCTTTTTCCGCCATAATCGTCCTCCTTTCTGCGCACTGCGGTGAACGTTTGTTCTTCGTGCTCACCGTATTTTTCTCCGTGCTCAAAATTGTGCTCGCCGTGCTCGCGCTCAAACTGCGCAGCGCGGTACATGCTTAAAAGCAGACCATTTATAAAATTTTCTTCGCTGCTTGCGTGCCCGCGCTCCGATGGGTAAAATCTTTCATCGCTCGTAACCACTCCGAGCGGATCATTTTCCATCATGCAATCGCATCCTTTCCGTTTTTGTTTTCCCAGCGCTTTTCGGCGCCTTTTTTGCCGGCTTCGCGCCGTTTCTCAAGAATTTTTTCATATCTTTCGCGATCAATGCCGTCCCACACTTTCATAAAATCGAAAGCAATTTTTACAAATTCGTTCTCTATTTTGGGTTCGCTTCCGGTCTTTTGATAGGTTATGAGCGCGCGAATCGCCTTGCCGAACTGTTCATCCGTAAGCGATGCGCACATATCACAAACTCCGTGATACAAAAAGAATCCTTTCCTGAAATCTAAGTTTTCATTCACAAATGTTCCTCCTTTCTAACTAATTATCTTTTTCATTTCTGCATAAGCAAGAATATTTTCGCTTGATGCAGTTTTATTATACCAGCTTTTTTTCTTTTGTCAACACTTTTTTCGAAGAAAATTAAAATTATTTTCTACAAATTTTCATTGCTTTGAAGAAAATAGCTTTACTATGCGGTTTTATGCCAAAAAGAAAAAAAATCGTATGAAATTTTTCTTGTATTTTTGACAAGTGCCAATTTTGCCACTTCGCCGATAGCTATATATAAAACAAGAGCAAAGAGCAAAGACATATATCAAGAAAGGAAAGAAAAAATCAAAGAAAGTCAAATCGCATTTTTTGCCACTTTTCCACCGAAATTTTCAACTTTTCAACCAACTTTCCACGAAGTTTTCAACATAATCTGAGCTTTCCACAAAAATCAGCAGTTTTTCAGGTTCAATGTGCTTGTTTTGGAAAAGTTTAGTGCAATGTTGAAAACTCAAGTTTTCAACATTTGCTGCAAATAAGTTCCAAAATCGTGTCAAAGCTTCACGCTAAACAGGGCGGAGAAGGGCAAGCTGCCGGAGCTTCAATATTAAATATTCCGCTGAAAGCGGAATATTTATATGTGCCTGCGGCACAAAACATCATCACAAATTTGCGCCTTGGCGTGCTATTATTTTGTTGCCGACAGGGAAAGCCGCCCTTGTACGGCGGACAACTTATGAAAGGAGAAAGAAAATTTTATGTCACTTAAAAAGATTACCGACGCGGATCTTGCCGGAAAAGGCGTCTGCGGCCAAGCAGATGTTCCCGGGCTGACCGCGGCGGAGATGCAGGCAAAGGTTGAAGAAATTGTTCGTAGCGTGGTCATTCCGGCGATGAATCAAAACACCGAAAAAATCGAATCCGACTACGCCACGAAGGAGGAGCTTGGAGATGTTGTGCTCGCTTCCGGCGCGGTCACCAGTGTGTTCGGCAGGGCAGGAGCCGTCGCCGCTCAAAGCGGTGACTACACCGCGGACATGGTTGGCGCGGCGGCAAAAAATCATGCCGCGCGGCACAAAACCGGCGGCGCGGACGCCATCGCTCCGGCGGACATCGGCGCGGCGAAGGCCGCTCATACCCACGGCAGCATAACCTCTAACGGCGCCATCGGAATTACAAAGGGGCTGCTTGTCGTCACCGGAGCCTCCGGCGTGCTCACCACGGAGACAAAGGCTGCCTCAGGGCTGATGCTCAAGCCAAAAACCGCAAATTTAACCGGCGCCGTGACCACTGCTTTGGCAGACGAAACCGAGTACAAAATGACCGCGGTTACCGCCCTTAACCTTACCGTGAGCACCGTTTCCTGCCATGGCTTTGTCACCTTTGCGGCAAGCGCCCCCACCGTGAGCATCACCGGCTTTGCCAAGACCGCGGGGGACGACATCACCGCCGCAAAGGCATCCGAGGTGTGGGAATTTGACTGTCTGAACGGCTATATAATCTGGAAGAACTGGAGCGCTGTATAATGAATAAAATAAGACGAAGGCTGCTTTTGGCGGCCGGAAAGGATGCCGCCGGAGTGATTTTTAAGTCCGGCGTCGCAAAGATAAACGGCGAAATTGCAAGGGAAAAGAACGTCTCCGTGCGTGCAGTAAATATTCTGATTACACGCGTGGGCTACCTTTCGATTAAGGCGGATTTTACCAATTTCAGTAAGCTGAATATTGAAATTTCGCTTTTGGAATCCACCGGCCATGGCACTCAGTACGGCTATGGCAATTCCGCAACAGCGTTTACACGCTCCTACACCAAAACCACCGCCGCAAACGAGGTGAAAACTTTCGACATTTCGTCCGTCACAGGAGAACACTTTATAAACTTTGTCGCGGGGGAATATACCGATTCCACAAACACGTATATCGCCAATATATGGATGGAGTGATGCGGAGCAGACGCTCCCCCCGAGGCTCCCATTTTGTGCGCCTATGGCGTACAGTGCCGCCAAAGGCGGCAATCGTAAAATAACATTTTTTCGACATTTGAAAGGAGAAATCACTATGAAAATCAACTGGAAAGTTCGCTTCAAAAACCCTGTTTGGTGGGCAGAAGTCGCCGCAGCCCTGATTCTGCCTATGCTCGCGGCGGTCGGCATAAGCTGGGAGCAGGTTACAAGTTGGGCGGCGCTTTGGGATGTTATCCGCGCCGCCTTTGCAAACCCGGCAACCCTTGCGGCGGTAATTGTATCTGTGTGGAATACAGTAATCGACCCGACCACCCGGGGAATCTGCGACAGTGCCCGCGCCCTTTGCTACGACAAGCCCCACTGCGGCGAGTCGGATGAAAACTAAAAAAAGCTCCCGAAAGGGAGCTTTTTCAGCTTGTCGAAAAACTTCGTTTTCCGCCAAGCTGACTTGAACAAAAACGCAC
>USFO01000105.1 GCA_900553955.1 uncultured Oscillospiraceae bacterium | reverse complement strand
AATCGCTCTCCGTTGCCTTGGTGCTAAAATTGTGCTCGCGTGTGCTCAAACCTATTTCGCCGTGCTCGAATCCGCGCTCATGCGTGCTCAACGGTTGAGCACGCAAAAAGCCGGACAAAAGTCCGGCTTTTTGCGTGTTTCGTATATGTATATATGTATATATAATTATTTGGTTTCGCTGAAAACGTCGCGGTTTTTGACGCAGTAGTTCACTGCGGAAGCCACTGTAAGCACCGTCATAATCCAGATGCAGACTGTGCTCAGCACTTTGAGCACGGGAGCAAATTCCGCATGCTCAAGCGCTTGCCACACCAAAATCACAATGATTCCGACATCCTGCGAAACGGTTTTCAGCTTGCCCAAAATGTCTGCCGCAATCACCTTACCGTTCGTTGTGGCAAGGGCGCGCAGTCCGGTTACAAGAAATTCCCGCGCAAGAATCACAATGGTAACGCCCGGGTGCACAATTCCGGCATAGGTAAAACACACCAGTGCCGCCATAACCATCAGCTTGTCCGCAAGAGGATCCATCAGCTTGCCGAAGTTCGTAACCATATTATATTTGCGCGCAATCATGCCGTCGAGGGTGTCCGTCAGTCCGGCGGCCACAAAAAGCGCCAGCGCCACCCAGTCGCTGACGGAATCCATAAGAAACGCAGCGACAAAAAACGGCACCATAATCACTCTTACGATTGTAAGTTTGTTTGGAATATTCAATTTCTACCTCCAAAGCGGCGCGTCAGCCTTCGACAATGCTTCCGTAAAGGTCATAATCGGATGATTTTTCGATTTTTACGCTGACGAAATCTCCAATGTAATGATCGGCGGCGCTTTTAAAATAAACAAGGCCGTCGATTTCCGGCGCATCCTGGGCGGAACGGCCCACATAGCACCTGTGTTTTTTGTTGTAGCCCTCCACGACGACTTCCTGAACGGTGTCGATTTTTTTGCGGAGGAGCGCCGCAGAAACGCCTGTCTGAATTTCCATAATAACCTCGGCGCGGCGCTGCTTTGTTTCTTCATCAAGCTGGTTCGGCATATCGTAGGCGGGGGTGTTTTCCTCGCGGGAGAATGCAAAGCAACCAAGGCGGTCAAATTTTGCCGCACGAACAAATTTGCAGAGAGATTCAAAGTCGCGGTCGCTTTCGCCGGGGAAGCCGGTGAGCAGCGTTGTGCGCAGACAGATTCCCGGCACTCTTTCGCGGATGTGGTTAATAAACTCCATAAGCTCCGCGGGGGTGTAGGGGTGACGGCGCATGGCGCGAAGCACCTTGCGGCTGCAATGCTGAAGCGGAATGTCGATATATTTGACCATTTTTTCCTCTTCGGCGAAAACGTCAAGCAGCTCCTCGGTCACGCGTTCCGGATAGGCGTAAAGCAGGCGCACCCATTTTACGCCGTCGATTCGGCAAATGGCGCGCAGCAGCTCCGGCAGCATGCGCTTGCCGTATATGTCCACGCCGTAGCGGGTTGTGTCCTGCGCGATGATAATGAGCTCCTTCACGCCTTTTTCGGCAAGCTCAGTACATTCAGCCAGAATTTTATCCATGGAGCGACTGCGGTAGCGGCCGCGAATCATGGGAATCGCGCAGTATGCGCAGCGGTTATCGCAGCCGTCCGCAATGCGGATATAGGCATAGTGCGGGTCGTTGACCAAAATACGGTCGCCCTCCGTCACAAGGTTTTCCGGAGCGTAGAAGCAGGCAATTTTTTTGCCGGAAAGCGCGGTTTTTATAGCGGAAACGATTTCGTCGTTCGCGCCGATGCCGAGAATTACATCCGCTTCCGGAATAAGCTCCGCCACTTCGTCGCGATAGCGTTCCGCCAAGCAGCCGGTAACCACCACCAGCTTGATTTTTCCTTCGTCTTTAAGGCGGCAGCACTCCAAAATATTTTCGATGGATTCCTTCTTTGCGCTTTCGATAAAACCGCAGGTGTTCACTATAATTACATCGCAGTTATCCTGGTCGTCGCTTATAATAAAGCCTTCGCGGGCAAGGGTACCGAGCATAAGCTCCGCATCCACCTGGTTTTTGTTGCAGCCCAAAGATATCATGCCAACCTTAATGGCGTCATTGCGTTCCATTGGATTCATCTTCCGTTTCTTCTTTTATTTCATATAAGGTATTCTTTATCATATCATATCCGTAGCCAAGACGGAAGAGGGAATTTATCGTTTTTTCAATATTTTTTTCGTCACCGAGAGAATTTTTGTATTTTCGCTCGATTAAATAGCGAAGGCGCTCCTCCGGAGCGCAGGTTTCTTCCTCGGTACGAAAAATTGCTTCCTCAACAGCCTCCGGCGAAATGCCCCTGCGGGAAAGCTCCTGCTTTACCCGGTTTGGACCGAAAAATCGCAGCTCCATAAGGTCGTGGGCACACTGATAGGCATATTCTTCGTCGTTAATAAGCCCCGCTTCCTCCAGCAAATCAATAGCTTCGTCTGCGGTGGCGGCATCGGTGAACCGGCGGAGCTTGTCAAAAAGCTCCTTACGGGAATGAGCCCTGAACTCTAAGAGATTCAGGGCTTTTTCTTTTGCTTCCTCAAGGTTCATTTTCTCTTTCGGACGCTTATACATTTTTATTCGTCGTCTTCGTCGGCGGAAACGTCTATGCCCGTGGGCGCAACGTTCAATACCTTGGTCTTTTTGGCACTTGTTTTGCCAAGGTCGGCTACTTTGTCGAGGTTTTGGCGGATAAGTCCATCCAGCTCGTCAAGCAGCTCCGGGTTCTTGGAGATAAGCTCCTTCACATTGTCCCTGCCCTGGCCGAGGCGCTCGCCTTTATACGAGAACCACGCGCCGGATTTTTCCACAATATCAAGCTTGACCGCAAGGTCAAGAATTTCGCCCACGCGGCTGATTCCTTCGCCGTACATAATGTCGAATTCCGCCTCTTTGAAGGGCGGAGCGACTTTGTTTTTAACAACCTTTACTTTGGTATGGTTGCCTATAACTTCGCCGCCTGATTTAAGCTGTTCCTGCTTGCGAACGTCAAGGCGGACGGAGGAGTAGAACTTGAGGGCGCGGCCGCCGGGAGTGACCTCCGGGTTGCCGTACATCACGCCGACCTTTTCACGAAGCTGGTTGATGAAAACCGCAACGCAGTTTGTTTTGCTGATGGCGCCGGTAAGCTTACGCAGCGCCTGAGACATAAGTCTTGCCTGAAGACCGACATGGGTATCCCCCATAAGACCCTCGATTTCCGCCTTGGGAACCATGGCGGCGACGGAGTCCACAACGATTACGTCGATTGCGCCGGAACGCACCAGCGCTTCGGTAATTTCAAGCGCCTGCTCGCCGGTATCCGGCTGAGAAACAAGCAGGCTGTCGATATCAACGCCAAGTGCCTTTGCATAAACCGGGTCGAGAGCATGCTCAACATCGATGAATGCGGCTTCGCCGCCGGCCTTCTGTGCGGACGCGATTATATGAAGGGCAACCGTGGTTTTACCGGAGCTTTCGGGTCCGAAGATCTCAACGATTCTTCCGCGGGGTACGCCGCCGATGCCGAGGGCACAGTCAAGTGTGATTGAACCGGTGGAAATTGCCTCCACATTCAGCGCAGGCGCCTGCCCAAGCTTCATAACCGTGCCTTTTCCGTACTGTTTTTCAAGCTGTTTTATCGCGGTATCAAGAGCGTCCTTCTTGTTAGCTTCTGCTTTATCTTTATCTGCCATGGTTGTTCCTCCTTCAAATAAAGGCTTGCCGCCAAGCGGCATTTGCATCTGTATATAGTATAATATAGATTGAAAATAAAATCAACCGTTTTTGCGAAAAAACAGAACAAATGTTCAGAAATATTTTTTGTGTGCATTTCCGACGAACGGCGCTGCCATTTTGGCGAACCTGTCCGCCGGAGCGCAAGCTATGGCGGCGAAAAAATTTTGTGCGAATTTTTCTCCAAAATTTTAGCGAGCTTCTGTAATTTTTGACTTTGTTTTTTCGCCGGACGCCGGAAATAATATTTTTGAGGAGGTGTTTTTATGAATAGCAAAAAATTTGCGGAGCTTAGCCGCGCCGGCCTTGACAAGCTTAACGCCATGCAGCACGAAATCACCGACGCCGAGGGCAAAGGCGTGATTCTCGTCGCCTTCGACCGCTACTGCGGCGGCTGCAAAGGTGGCTGCGGCTGCCACTGAATTTTAGGCGAAGAAAGCCCGCCCGCTCCGAAAGGAGCGGGCGGGGGTTTTGCTTTTATCAGTAAGTAGGAGCTTCGCCTTCCCAACCGGCAATATGCGCTCCCTTGGAATCGCAGAAAAGCTTTAGCTTAGCTGTTTTTAAGGAATTTATGTCTATATTATTTTCTTCACATACAGCCTTGAGTATTTCGCTGTTTGACAAATAAGAAGTATATATATCCGCTTTGTTTCCGGTAGTAAGAGTTTGACCGCTAACAAGGTCAACTATCTCATTATCATCCTCACCGTATATCCCAATAATTTGGAGAGTCAATACAGCTTCATTTTCAGAATACGAAACATCCGCCAGATTCAAAAAGGAATAAGTATCCCACATTCCCATTCCGCCAGAAACAATATAAAACAGCTTCTTGTCACTAGAAACAAGCATATTCGTGCGATTATTCATCTGTGTTTTTACATCGCAAAAGCCTTCTCCGTAAACGGAATCGAAGGCGGACTGTACTTGCGCAACACTATATCTTGAAACATCGCCCATATTGAGCATATCCTGAATTACTCCAAGATCCACATTGTCTATATCCTCATACCTGTAGAAATTGTTATAATTCCAGTATTCTTTTGAGCCTATACAGTTATCAGGCATAGCAATATTTGCGGCTGAAATGATACTATTGAATTTTATCATATCCTCCCCAACAAGTGACCCGTCCGAATTAGCAATACTTTGGGCGGATTCAATATCAGTGACATTCTTAAAATTGCTTATCGATAATGCAAGTTTTGTAAGAACATCGTTATAAAA
>USFO01000104.1 GCA_900553955.1 uncultured Oscillospiraceae bacterium | reverse complement strand
ACCTGTAACCTTTTCTTCTGGGGACTTAAAATGTCATTTTTTTACATAAAACTTGTGCAATCCTACAAAATCACATAAAGTGGCGCGTCGGACAGCCTGTATACTTCTATTTTACACCAAAAGTGGGGGATATATTCATTTTTTCAAATAAAAAGCACAATATAAGGAAAAATTTAAAATAAAAAAATTTTTATTATTTTAATGCTGTGCGCCGTGCTTGCGGGCTGCGGCTTTAACCCTGAGCAGGTTTCATCCGGTGCGGAAAGCCTTTTGCCGGAAAAAAGCGGCGGTGAAATTCAATATATTTCGGAAGCTGAGCTTGGCGAAGCGGCAGCCGCCGACAAAAGCTATTTTGAGCCGTTCATTGAGCTTTCTCCATCAAAAATGGAGTATGTATACCTGTATGTGGTGGACGAGAGCGGCAATCCGGTGAAAAACATAAACTGCTTTAATCGCGGGCAATGGGACGAGTATCTTTCCGACGGGGGAGGCAAGCGCAGCGGCGTTTCCATGCCGGGCGGGCTGCTGCCCATTCCGCTTTACGGCTACATCGAGGGAAACGAGCTTGAGCTTATCCTTGCAAACTGCGACGCGGAGGGCAAAGCGATTACGCAAAATATAACCGTAGAGCTTGACCGTCTGAAAGGCGGAGAAATATACAAGGCGGTTTGGGCGGAGGAAACTCCGGACAGCTCCGCCGAAAACAGAGGCGACAGCATAACCGTAACGGTAAAAGCCTCTTCCGGAAAGGATTTCAGCAGATATATAGTTTATGTAACCGGGCATAACGAAAATCAGCAGGAGGCTTTTCCGGCAATAGGCGCGGCATACAGCGGCAGCTTTGCCGTAAAAAATCTTTCCGAAGAAAAAAACTATCAGCTCGGCTCGATTTCGTACTATGAACCGCGTTATACGGACGAAAACGGAACAGTAACCCTTGTTACGGCGCCGCTCGACGGCTTTGAGAGGATTGAAATTCACCTTGCGGACAGCATAATTTCCTATGCCGGGAACGATGAATATGTTTTTACGGAAAGCCTCGGGCAAAAGGAATACACCGTAACGCCGTGAGCGAAATAATGCGCCTTGTATGCACAAGCTCCGCCCGCCGCAGCTTTTTACACAGGCAAAAAAATACCCCGCCGGAAACGGCGGGGTATTTTTCATTAAAAAAGAAATAGAAAAGAGAAGGAAAATATGAAAATGAAGTGTAGCTATATAGTACCTAAAAGTTATGAAATCTGTGTGGTGAATTTTTAAACAAACTGTAAAATCGGCAGTAATTTTGCCGAAGCGTACAATTTTGCAGTATGTTTTGCACAAAAACGGCGCTCCGTCTTTGTGCAAAATGCAGATTTTTCCGTAAAAATGCAGTAAATGAAGCGTTTTATGTTACTATTATATTAAAATATAGGATAAGGCGGTGGTGTTGTGAATATTCGTGCAAAAATCGGAATTGCCGCAGTGGCGATACTGTTTGTCTTTTCCGTGGTGATGCTTTTCAAAGCTCCGGACGACGGCGATTCCGTCGAAGACTGCGCGCCGCCCACTGTGTTCGTCGAGGGCAAGCGATATTGGTGCCGCCTTGACCGGACTGCGCCCGCTCCGGAGGATTCGCAGATCGCCGGGAGGTTCATCGTGCTGAAGCCGTACAACCTCGTTGCGGATGCGGACGGCGAAACAAACGTAGAATGCTGCATAAATCAGCCCTATGCCTTTGTGAACGGCGAGCTGGTAGTTTACGCCGTGGGCGTAAGTCGCTCGACCCCCACGGGCGAAATAGAAAAATTCGACTCGTGGTTCTACTGTGAGCCGTACTGAGGAGGCGGAAAAAATGAGCACCAAAGCAAAAATTAAAATCTTCACCGGAATTGCGGTGCTGCTTGCGATTGTAGTCGCGGCGGTTGCCTACTGTGGGCGTGAACGCCAAATTCCCACCGACATAGACTGCTTTCCGCACATCAAGCGCATTTGCGTGGGCGGCGAATATTTCACCTTCGATGAGGACACACGCCGCGGCGAAGCGCCCGCAGAAGGCGAGATTCTCGGCACCATAAGCTCCGTTCAAGAAACCCACGCGCGGCTTACCGAAGACGGTTCGGCAAATTTTGACGAGCTGCTCGGACAGCCCTACGCCCTCCGTGACGGCAAGCTTCTGGTTCGCCGCCCGCAGCAGCTCGAACGCCCCATCAAAAATGCCGACGGCACTTGGAGCAGCGTAAAATACTACATCTGGTACGCCTGCGCGCCGGAAGCCGACCGAATTTTGCTCGACGGCGTGCGCTACATCTGCGTGAACCGGAATTATTCCGGCACAGAGCCCACCGAGGAGGAGTTCTCGGGCACGCTGGGCGGCTGTACCCTCTACTGGGCGGATATTGACGATGACGGTTACAGCAATTTCGGTGAAAGCATTGGTCAGCCCTATGTTTTCCGGGACGGAAAGCTTCTGGTTCGGGCAAAGTTCGGCAAAACGAACGACGAAAGCTGCACCGACTTCGGCTGGTACGAATTTGAGCCGGAGGTCGACCGCATTTTGGTGGACGGCGTTACCTATGTCTGGGATAGAACCATCTACCGCGGCGAGGTGGACTACCATACGGCGCAAAACAAAATCAAAGATTTTGTTCCCTACGGCAGTGAGCTTACGCAGAACGCCACAAGCAATTTCATCTACTGCGTCGGGCAGCCGTACTTTGTGAAGGACGGCATACTCATAATTCGCCGCAAAGATTACAATACCGGCGGCATAGAGGACTGGGTTTGGTACAAATGCAAGTCGGAAAGCGAGCTGCAAAGCGAAGAAATAATTGTAACGGAGAACCTTTCCGCACGGCAACAGGCGGAAATTATCGAAACGTACCTTGCGCCCATCGGTCCGGAAATTTATGTGGAATTTTCTTCGCCGGATAAGCTGTCGGACAGCAATCTGCTGTCCCTTGGGATAAGAAAAAAAGTTTGAAAGAAACCCATCAGGGGTTTCTTTCATTTACTTCAAGTCACAACAAAAGAGCCTTCCGATAGGAAGGCTCTTTTGTTGTGACCGGAAAATAAGCCGGGTTCTGTAATGACGGCAATCTATCTTCGCTGCCGGTCGCCCGTGCAGCTTAAATGCCACCTTTGCGAAGCGCGCCGGGCAGGCGCGTTATCTTCTGTACGGTGTTGCTCCGGATAGGGTTTACAGGCTTTCTGCGTTACCGCAGAAAGCGGTGAGCTCTTACCTCGCCTTTCCACCCTTACCGCAAAAATGCGGCGGTATATCTCTGTTGCACTTTCCCTGGGGTCGCCCCCGGCTGCCGTTAGCAGTTATCCTTGCCCTTGGAGCCCGGACTTTCCTCGCACCATTTCTTTCGAAAACAGGTCCGCTGCCGTCCTTTCCGCTCACAAATGAATATTATATAACAAACGGATTCATCTGTCAAACCGACTAAGCCGATTCGCAAAAAAATTTAAAAAAATTATGCAATTTTCTAAATTAAATCTTGCATTTTTAAAGGAAAAGGTATATAATAATCAGTGTTGAACGAAGAATATTGAATTTTTCAAAATTCAATATTGTATTTTCTCGAATGGGGGCAATTTTTTATGTCATTCAAAAGCGAATATCTTGAAAAGGTTTATAAAACAGTCGAAAAGAGAAATCCCGGTCAGAAGGAGTTCCTTCAGGCGGTGAGCGAGGTTTTCGCCTCCCTTGAACCTGTGGTCGAAAAGCATCCGGAAATTGAGCGGAACGCCATCCTTGAGCGTATGACCGAGCCGGAGCGCTTTGTCCAGTTCCGCGTTGCGTGGGTCGACGATTCCGGCAAGGTTCAGGTAAACCGCGGCTACCGCGCGCAGTTCAATTCCGCCATCGGCCCTTACAAAGGCGGCCTACGCTTCCACCAGTCCGTCAACGAGTCGCTGATAAAGTTCCTCGGATTTGAGCAGACCTTCAAGAACAGCCTTACCGGACTGCCCATGGGCGGCGCGAAGGGCGGCAGCGACTTTGACCCCCACGGCAAATCCGACATGGAGATCATGCGCTTCTGCCAGAGCTTTATGACGGAGCTTTACCGCCACATCGGCGCGGACACAGATGTTCCCGCCGGCGACATCGGCGTTGGCGGCAGAGAGGTTGGTTATCTTTTCGGTCAATACAAACGTATTCGTAATGAATTTACCGGCACCCTTACCGGCAAGGGGCTTTCCTTCGGCGGAAGCCTTGCCCGCTCCGAAGCAACCGGCTACGGCCTGTGTTACTTCACCAAAGAGGTGCTTGCCTCCATGGGAGAAACCTTCAGCGGAAAACGCGTGCTTGTTTCAGGCTCCGGCAACGTCGCTGTCTATGCCTGCAAAAAAGCGGTCGAACTTGGTGCAAAAGTCGTCGGAATGAGCAACAGCGGCGGATATATTACCGACGAAAACGGCATCGACCCCAAAGTGGTTGAAGAAATTTATCTTTACCACGGACGTATTGAAGAATATCTCAAATCCGTTCCCACTGCGAAATTTGTGGCGGGTCCGCGCAACATGTGGTTCGACATAAAGGCGGACATTGTTCTGCCCTGCGCCACCCAGAACGAAATTGACGAGGAAGCCGCCCGCGCCATTGTGGCGAACGGCGCAAAAGTTGTCTGCGAGGGCGCAAATATGCCCGATACTCCCGAAGCAATCCGCGTTTACAAGGAATCCGGCGTGCTTTATGCGCCCGGCAAAGCCTCCAACGCAGGCGGCGTAGCGGTCAGCGGCCTTGAAATGTGCCAGAACAGCGCACGCCTTAGCTGGAGCTTTGAAAAGGTCGACTCCATGCTCGAAGAAATCATGAAGTCAATCTATCAGAGCTGCGTCAGGGCTGCCGAGGAATACGGTCTTGGTTATGACCTTGAAGCGGGCGCAAACATTGCCGGATTTGAGAAGGTCTGCAGCGCCATGATTGCGCAGGGAATCTACTAAGGCTAAAATTTCGGCGGCTGCGGCGCGAAGCGCCGCCTCGGCTCCCCTGTG
>USFO01000103.1 GCA_900553955.1 uncultured Oscillospiraceae bacterium | reverse complement strand
CCTCACGCTCCCGCGTGAGACTCCCCCCGAAGGGGGGAATAAACGCTCCACCGGAGACGGAGCGATTTCTAATCTCAACCGCCTCCCTGACCGGGTCCCGGGCGGTTTTTCAGTACGCCTCGGATGCTCGACCGCCTGAGGTGCTTCGCACCAGCCGAGGTTATGATTTTGATAATTTAGCGCAAAACGCGCACTCCGCGCGGCGGCTGAGCCGCCTTGGCGCCCGCGCCGCCAAATCTTCCCACGCAGGAAATTTGTCGCAAAGCGACACTTTATATAAAGAGAGGCAGTTCATGAAAGAGATAATACTTGTAAAATGCGGGGAAATCGCCCTGAAAGGGCTGAACCGCTCCGGGTTCGAGGACAGACTTGTGAAAAATTGCAGGCGCAGGCTTGAAAATCTGGGCGAGTTCAAATTTCGCAAGGCGCAGTCCACCATATACATCGAGCCGCAGAGCGAGGAAATCGACCTGGACGAGGCGGTGGCGAGGCTGCAAAAGGTATTCGGCATTGTGGCGCTGACCCGCGCCTGCGTCGCCGAAAAAAACTGGGAGGACATCACCGAAAAGGCGAAGGAATATCTTTCCGACGTGCTGCCGTTCGTAAAAACCTTCAAGGTGGAGGCGAAGCGCAGCGACAAAAGCTTCCCTATGAAGTCCCCGGAGATAAGCCGGGAAATGGGAGCGGTGCTCCTCTCCAAGTTCCACCACCTGAAAGTAAAAGTGGAAAACCCCGACATAATCGTTATGGTTGAAATTCGGGAAAAATACGCATATATTCACGGCCGGCAGCTTCCCGGCGCGGGAGGTATGCCCGTGGGAAGCAGCGGCAGGGCGCTTCTGCTCATTTCCGGCGGAATTGACAGCCCTGTGGCGGGCTATATGATGGCGAAGCGCGGGCTTGAAATCTGTGCCCTGCATTTCCAGTCCCCGCCCTACACCGGAGAACGCGCATGGCTCAAGGTGCAGACCCTTACGGAGGAGCTTTGCGAGTACTGCGGCGTTATTGACCTTTTCAGCGCCGCGTTCACCGAAATACAGGTGGAAATCAAGAACAAATGCCCGGAGGAGCTGTTCACCGTAATAATGCGCCGCTTTATGATGAGGGTAGCTCTCCGCCTTGCGGAAAAGGAGGAGTGCGGCGCCATTATCACCGGAGAGAGCCTTGCTCAGGTGGCAAGCCAGACCATGCCGGCAATAGCCTGCACGGATGCGGTGGCGACCATTCCGGTTTTTCGTCCGCTTATCGGTATGGACAAGCAGGAGATTATTGAAATTTCCAACAAAATAGGCACCTTTGAAACCTCAATTCTGCCTTATGAGGACTGCTGCACGGTGTTTACGCCGAAGCACCCCAAAACAAGACCCACCATTGAGATGATTGAAGAAGCGGAAAAGGCGCTTGACATAGAGGCATTGGTTGACCGGTGCACCCTTGAGCACAAGCGCTTCAAGCTTTATCAGAAATAATTCCGCGGCAGCGGAAGGCAATTCCACAGAAAGGAGTGATTCCCATCCAGTCAGAGATTTTTCTTTTAAGCGATGTGAAGCAAGAAAATTTAGCGAACCTTTTGCAGCGGGAGCTGGGTACCTTCGGAGTCACAAACGTAAGAGGAAAGCGCATTGACGCGGATCGCCAGACGGTGCACCGCGCGGTGGCGCAGGCCATTGCGGACTACAATATAATAATGATAATCGGCGGCATGGGCGAAAAGCACGCCAACATGACCGTGCAGGCGGTTTCCGCCGCCATTGGGTTCGATACCGTTGAAAAGGACGGCGAGCTGTTCCCCGAGGGTGCGGAGATTTTCAAAAGCAAGGAGGGATACCCCTCCGGCTGCGCCATAGCGCAGGGCAACCAGTGCATAATCATGCTGCCGGGAGAGAGCGCCGCGTTCCAGTTTATGCTGTGCTATCGGGTTTCGCCGTATTTGGCGGAGTTCCTTGGTGCGCCCTGCTCCGTCAAGACTCTGCGGGCTGCGGGAATATCCAAGGAGGAGGCGCTTTGTGCCGCGGAGGAATCGAGAACCTACGGCGCGGCGGTGCAGGTGTTTGAGGATGGCGACGAAGTCGCAATACAGGTATATTCCCGCGGGATGAATGTGCGGGAAGCCCGGGAACAGGCGAACGCCGCCGCAAAGAACATAATCGGCGCTTTGGGCGACGCGGTTTACGCCGTGGACGCGGAGAATATCGGGCAGGCTCTGGGACAGGAGCTGCGGAAAAAGAACCTTAAAATAGCTTTCGCCGTGGAGGGCATACAGCGCGTTGAAATCATGCGCGCCGCCATGGCGAACGAATACATGGAAAGCTACCTTGGCGCTTTGCAGGGTGTGGAGCGTTGGCAAATTCCCGAAAAGCTGCTTTCCAGGCACGGCAAAAACAGTGAGTGGACAGCTGCGGTGCTTGCAGGCGAGGTTTGCAAGAAAAGCGGCGTGAGCATCGGCGCTGCGGTGACCAGCGACTTTACCCGCCCACAGGACGGCGCGTTTGTCGCCGTCTGCATGGGGGACAACCTATGGACGGAAAAGGTAACCGTGTCGGAAAACGACCGCGAGGAGCTTATCGCAGCGGCCGGTAAACGCGCAGCCGCCCTTGCGCGAGAGGTCGCGGCGGCGTATCCGAGCGTTAAGGAGGGAGCGGTTTCCCTCATAGCCTCGGTTTCGGGCAAAAGCAAGTTCAAAACATCAAAAACAGGCAGCGGCGAGCACAAAACAAGCCGCTTTATCCCATCCAAATATGATACGAAAGGGGAACGGGCGCGGAAAATTGTGTTCATAGCCTGCGTGCTGGTGTTTTTGAGCTGTATGGGCTATCTGAGCACGAAGCTGTTCGATTCGGTGAACCACAGAAGCCTTGCGGCGAACCTTGCAAGCCTGCTTGACCCCTCCAACGCCCCCGCGGACTGGGAGTATCTTCCGGAGTTCTATAATCTCTATCAGGAGAACAACGACTTCATCGGGTATATAAAAATCGACGACACAAAAGTGGAATATCCCGTGGTGCAGACCGCTAAGGAGAACGGCAAGGGGCTTGTGGGGCAGTATTACCTGCGAAAGGACTATTACGGAAATTATTCCATGTACGGCACGCCCTTTGTGGACTACCGCTGTGATGTAACGCCTAAAAATCAGAGCAAAAACATCATCATTTACGGCCACAATATCTATGACGACGGTCAAATGTTTTCCGACCTTGTAAAATACCGCAAGCTTTCTTTCTATAAGGAACACCCGGTAATCCGCTTCGACAGCCTTTATAAGCGCAATGAGTGGCTTGTAGTGGGTGTTATTGTTACCAACGCCTATGCCAAGGATGGTCCGGTGTGGGATTACCACAACTTTATTGACGGAACGGATTCTGAAACAGCGGATTTCGTGGAGCAGATTAAAAAGCGCACCCTGATAGTCACCGGAACGGAGTTCGATGAAAGCGACAACTACCTGACCCTTTCCACCTGCTGCTACGACTTTACCGATGCGCGCATGGTTATCATCGCGCGGCAGCTTCGGGAGGGTGAAAGCACCGAAGTGAACACCGAAAACGCCTATTACAGCACAAGCCCGCTTATGCCGGATAAGTGGTATAAGGCGATTTCCAAAACTCAGAACGCCGAAAGCGACGCTGCCTACGGCGAGCCGGAAAGCAGCAGTTCCGAGGGCAGCTCCGATTCCTCCGACAGCAGCGAAGAAGATCCTATCGAAACTTATCCCGACATTGACGGCGAAGGTTCCGGCAGCGAGAGCGAGCCGGAGATAAGCGAGCCTGAGAGCAGTGAATCCGGCAGCGAAAGCAGCAGCCACAGCTCCTCCGCAAGCAGCAAGCCGGAAAGCAGCAAGCCGGAAAGCAGCAAGCCGGAAAGCAGTTCCGAAAGCAGCGCGCCGAGCAGCGAGAGCAGCTCGAGCGAAAGCAGCACGCCAAGCAGCGAAAGCTCTTCCGAAAGCAGCAGCGAAAGCAGCTCCGACGAAAGCGCTTCGTATATAAACACGAAGGTGCCGTTCAAAATTCCGGCAAACGGAAACGGCGGCAGCTCAAGCTCAAGCTCGTCGAAGCCGTCAAGCTCATCGAAGCCGTCAAGCTCAAGTTCAAGCTCGTCAAAACCGTCGAGTTCGTCAAAGCCGCAGAATAACGTCAGCGGCGCTTCGGCGTACTACGAGCAGTCCCTTTACGATACGGTGACCGTTAATGGCAGCAGTATGTCCATGTTTGACGCGGTGTGTCAGATTGTCGCCTACGAAGCGGGCTACGGTCAGCCGGACGAGCACGTCAAGGCGCAGGCGGTGGCGACTTACACCTATATCAGGTACCACGGCGGGAACGTTTCCGCCGGGGTTAAAACGAAGGTCACCGACCAGATTAAAAACTGCGTCGCGGAGGTTATCGGCTACGCAGTCCTCGACGACAAAAGCGACCGATATATTTTAGCGACGTATTTCTCCGAAAGCTGCGGCGAAACCGCTTCCGCAGAGTGGGTTTGGGGCTACTACAACCGCAACCTGCTTTCCGTTGCGTCGCCTGTTGACGGTACAAGCGGCGTTACATACAGCATTTCCTCCAGTGACTTTGAAAGCAAGGTTTACAGCAAGGCGGGCATCAGCCTTTACGGAAATCCCGCAAGCTGGATAAGCATTGAGAGCTACTGGGAGGGCACAAGCTATGTGAACAAGGTGAACCTTGGCGGCACGTCGTACAGCGCGCGCAAGCTGCGCGAAACGGTGCTCGGCATGTCGAAGCTGCGTTCCACCGCGTTCAGCGTGCAGTACGACGAGGCACGCGACAGCTTTGTGTTCACCTGCTACGGCTACGGCCACGGCGTGGGCATGAGCGCAAAGGGCTCCATTGCCTACGCGAACCGCGGTTACAGCTGGGACGAGATACTTATGAAGTATTACTCAAACTGCTATGTGGGAATGAAATATTGAGGATATGAAGAAGCCCCCACCTGCTCCTTTCGGAGCGGCGGGGGCTTTTGCTTTTGTGGGGAACTATGGTTTGCAGATGTAGTCGGAGGCTTTGATTTCGATGG
>USFO01000102.1 GCA_900553955.1 uncultured Oscillospiraceae bacterium | reverse complement strand
CTTTATGCAGGCATCCACCTCCCTCCTCAGAGGGAGGCGAGGGCGCTCCCGCGCCAACGCACAGATTTGGCTCACCATAACTGCCAAAGCCCCACATATCACAGTTATAAATTCACTGAAATACAGGAGGAAAAAATGAAAGGCTACGATTTTACCGCCATTGAAAAGAAATGGCAGGACATTTGGGACGAAAAAAAGCCCTTTGCCGCCACGGACGATTACACCAAACCGAAATACTACGCTCTGGTGGAGTTCCCCTATCCCTCCGGACAGGGACTTCACGTGGGACATCCCCGTTCCTACACCGCCCTTGATATTGTCGCCCGCAAAAAGCGTATGCAGGGCTACAACGTGCTCTATCCCATGGGCTGGGACGCTTTTGGTCTGCCCACAGAAAACTTTGCCATAAAAAACCACATTCACCCGGAAATAGTCACCAAAAACAACGTTGCTCACTTCAAGCAGCAGCTCAAGTCCCTGGGACTTTCCTTTGACTGGGACAGGGAGATAAACACCACCGACCCGAACTATTACAAATGGACACAGTGGATTTTCCTCCAGATGTATAAGCACGGTCTTGCCTACAAAAAAGAGGCGAACGTGAACTGGTGCACCGGCTGCAAGGTCGTTTTGGCGAACGAAGAGGTGGTGAACGGCGTTTGCGAACGCTGCGGCAGCGAGGTTGTTCACAAGGTAAAATCCCAGTGGATGCTCAAAATCACCGCCTACGCTCAGCGCCTTATCGACGATTTGGCTGATGTGGACTACATCGACCGCGTAAAGACCTCTCAGATAAACTGGATAGGCCGTTCCACCGGTGCGGAGGTTGACTTCGGAACCACCGCCGGAGACAAGCTCACGGTTTACACCACCCGCTGCGACACCATGTTCGGCGCAACCTATATGGTCATAAGCCCGGAGCATGAAATCATCGGGAAATGGGCGGACAAGCTTTCCAATATGGATGAAATCCGCGCCTATCAGCAGGAGGCGGCGAAGAAATCCGACTTCGAGCGCACCGAGCTTGCCAAGGACAAAACCGGAGTGGAGCTTAAAGGCGTTCGCGGAATAAACCCCGCCACCGGAAAGGAAATTCCGATTTTCATTTCCGACTATGTTCTCACAAGCTACGGAACCGGCGCAATTATGGCTGTTCCGGGACACGATACCCGCGACTGGGAGTTCGCAAAGAAGTTCGGACTGCCCATAGTGGAGGTGGTCAAGGGCGGCAACGTGGAGGAGGCGGCTTATACGGACTGCGCCTCCGGAATTATGGTGAACTCAGGCTTTGAGGACGGCATGACCGTTGAGCAGGCGAAGAAAGCCATGATTGAATACCTTGAAAAAGAGGGAATCGGTCGTGCCAAGGTGAACTATAAGCTCCGCGACTGGGTTTTTAGCCGTCAGAGATACTGGGGCGAGCCAATTCCCATGATTTACTGCGAAAAATGCGGCTGGCAGCCCGTTCCGGAGGAGCAGCTTCCGCTGATTTTGCCGGAGGTGGACTCCTACGAGCCTACGGACACCGGTGAAAGCCCCCTTTCCAAGATGACGGATTGGGTGAACACCACCTGCCCCTGCTGCGGCGGCCCCGCAAAGCGTGAAACCGACACCATGCCCCAGTGGGCGGGCTCTTCGTGGTATTATCTCCGCTACTGCGACCCCAAATGCGACACCGCTCCCGCCTCTAAAGAGGCGCTTGACTACTGGATGCCCGTGGATTGGTACAACGGCGGTATGGAGCACACCACTCTGCACCTGCTTTACAGCCGCTTCTGGCACAAATTCCTCTACGATATCGGCGTAGTTTCCACCAAGGAGCCTTATAAAAAGCGTACCAGCCACGGTATGATTTTGGGCGAGAACAACGAGAAAATGTCCAAGAGCCGTGGCAACGTGGTCAACCCGGACGATGTTATAAGGGAATACGGCGCGGACACCCTCCGCCTCTACGAAATGTTCATCGGCGACTTTGAAAAGGCCGCTCCCTGGAACACAAGCTCAATCAAGGGCTGCAAACGCTTCCTCGACAGAATTTGGGCGCTTCAGGATATTGTGAACGGAGAGGGTATTCGTTCGGAGCTTGAAAGCAGCCTCAACCGCTGCATAAAGAAGGTCGGCGAGGACGCGGATAACCTCAAGGCGAACACCGCCATTGCCGCCATGATGACTCTGCTCAACGACATAACCGCCACCGGAAGCGTCACCAAGGACGAGTACGAAATTTTTCTCACGCTGCTGAATCCCTTTGCACCCCATATCACCGAGGAGATTTGGCAGAACCTCGGTCACAAGGAGCTGCTCTGCAAGCAGCCATGGCCGCAGTATGACGAGGCAAAATGCGTCGAGGCCACCGTGGAAATGGTGGTTCAGCTCTGCGGAAAAATCAAGGCGCGTATGACCGTTCCCGCAGGCGCGGACAAGGAAGCCTGCCTTGCCGCCGCAAAGGAAGCCGCCGCAAAGGAGCTTGAGGGCAAGACGATTATCAAGGAAATCGTCGTCCCCGGCAAGCTTGTGAACTTTGTGGTGAAATAAGCCGAAAATATTATATAGTAAAAAGTCCGGCAGAAATGCCGGACTTTTTGGGTGTAAAGGCTTTGAAGAGCGGCGACTGAGAGCACAGTGGCGCCGAGAAGCGCCCTGCGCTGCCTTTTTGAGCCTTATTAAACAAAAAGGCAGCCCGCCATTGGCGGACTGCCTTTGCTGTAAGCAGTAAAACTTATTTAGTCGTCAAGCTTCTTTTTGCCGAGCATATAGAGTGCAACGCCTGCGCCGATGGCAAGTACGCCAAGGCCGATGACAACCCATAACCACCAAGAAATGCCTTTGCTTTCGTCAACCTGTGCGTCAACAGGCTCCGTTTCCGGCTCGGAGGATTCCGGCTCAACCACGGATTCCGGTTCGGAGGAGGGCTCCGGAACGGAGGATTCCGGTTCGGAAGAAACCTCGGATTCCACTATGGACTCCGGCTCGGAGGAGCTTTCCAGCAGGGAGGAGCTTGACTGCGAGGAGGGCGCCTTCACGCTGCTGGAAACGCTGCTCGGTACGGAGGCAACAGCCTCGGTAACGGTTACATCAAAGGTGACGGTCTTTTCGCCGTACTTGACGGTTATGGTCTGAGTACCCACGGTGTCAAGGACGGTGGGTTCGCAGGTAAAGCCCTTGGTAACATCCTCGGTGGCTCCGCTGTACTTTTTAAGGCGGAGGGTAAGACCGGAGGTGTTAAGGCTTTCGCCCTTGGTATAAGTGAGCTTGGTGGGGGCGGAAAGCAGCTCCATGCCGGTTACGGTGTTTGGATCGGCTTCCTTAAAGGTTACACGGAAAGTGCTCGTAAGAGTTTTAAGCGTGCCGCTGGAATCAACCGGCAGAGTGCAGCTTACAACGCAGCTGATGGCAACATCGTCCTGCGTGAAGTATGTAGGAGTTACGCTGCAAAGGTCGGTTACATCATAGGTAAAAGGCTCATAGGTCTTTTGAGTGCCCTCGACCTTGGCGAGCTTGTACGCAGTGACAACGACCTTCATGCCGGTGGTGTCAAGGGTATCGTGAAGGTAGTACTCGGTTTTCTTCGGCCAGGATTCAATGTAGAGGGAACCGTCTTTTACATATGCGAACGGAGCAGATTCGCCGACGTTCATAACATAAGAAACGGTTTTGGAAACCTCGCTGTCGTTCGGATAGGGCTTGTAATAGGTTACGCGGAAGTTATAGGTACCCGCGGTTTTCGGAGTGCCGGTAAGGGCAAGGGAAAGCGCGTAGTTGTCATTGGTGCTGGTATAGGTTCCGCTTGCGGTAAGACCGTCCGGAATTTCGCCGGAGATAGAATAGGAAGTGGAGTTGTTTACAACGTCGATAACAAGACCGAAGTTCTGTCCGACGTATGCGCCTTTGATGGAAGTTACTGCGAATGCCTGTACGGGCAGCATGACAACCGCCATGACTACCGCGAGAAGCATACAAAAAATTCTTTTTTTCATTTAATAAAATCCTCCTTGGGTTTTGAGAAGGGCAGGGCACGCCCTGTTTTTCTACGCATATTATTTTACGACAAAACACCGCAAACTGCAAGGACATTTTTAGCAATTCCCGCGCCATAAGGTGGCAAATTCAGAATATTCAAGTAAACTTTTTGTGAACAGCGCAAATTATTCGGAATCAGCATAAAAACGGACGGATTTTTTGAAAAATTCTTGAAAAATTTTCCGATTGGTTCTTGACCTGCGTAAATAAAAATTGTATTATTTATATATAAAATAATAAATACGGATCGTGAGGTGGAAATATGCGCAAATGCCCCGATTGCGGCTTTGAATTTGACGATGATAAAAGCTTTTGCCCTTCCTGCGGCAAATATATGCCCAAAATAAAGAATCCATATCCTTCTGCCGAAGACAATTCGGCAAAGGCTCCGGCTGCGCCGGAGCAGCCTGCGGAGCCTGCCGCTCCGGAGGATATTTTCGAGGAAGAACAGCCTGACGCAGAGCCGGAAAACCATGTGAGCATGCCTTCTGAGCTGCCGCCGCGGAGCTTTGAGCACGCGGATGAACCTTCCACATGGAGCTTTGTGCTCACCATATTCCTGCTGTCGCTTCCTGTGGTCGGGCTTATCTATGCCATAGCTTTGGCGTGCGGCAAAACCAAATACGAAGCGAAAAAGAACCTTGCCCGGGGAATTTTCCTCTACGGCTTTATTCTGCTTGTGCTCATTTCCGCGGCGGCTATTGTGACCATGCTTGTGTTCGGCGAAGAAAACTTTGCCCTTTTCGTGAACGACCTCCTCGGAATGGAGCCGTTGATTTAATTGCGGCGAATAATCCTGTAAATTTTTTATGAACTCAACGCCTGTAAGCCGAAGAATTTGTGCTTGTGGGCGTTATTTTTATATTCAAAAAAGAAAGCGGAAGAACTTTTTATAAAAAAGCAGATTCACATTAGATTGCGCAAACGCTATCACTGGTTGCCGATACAACCCCTCAGTCTTTTTGCGCCCGAAGGGCGTAAAAATTCAGCTCCCCTTACAAGAAAGGGGAGCCGAGAACTGCTTGCATCGTTTTGTTTCAA
>USFO01000101.1 GCA_900553955.1 uncultured Oscillospiraceae bacterium | reverse complement strand
CAAGTGCGAGAGCGAATAGCCGAAGCACGAGCGGCTAACGGCGAGGGAGCCGAGTTCCCTCACCGCAGCCGCAGTGCGCGAACACAACTTAAAATTCATCCCGAGGAAGTGACAAATTGTTTCTAAAATATCTTGAGCTTCAGGGCTTCAAATCATTTCCCGATAAAACCCGCCTGAACTTCGGACGCGGCATGACCGCCGTAGTGGGTCCGAACGGAAGCGGAAAAAGCAATATCAGCGACGCGGTGCGCTGGGTTTTGGGCGAGCAGTCCACAAAGGCGCTTCGCGGCGCAAAAATGGAGGACGTTATTTTTAACGGAACCGCCCTGCGCCATGCTCACGGCTTTGCGGAAGTGCGCCTTTGTCTTGACAATGCCGACAGAAGTCTTCCGGTAGATAACGACGAGGTCATTATCGCCAGAAAATACTATCGAAACGGCGAAAGCGAATACCGTATCTGCGAAAAGGTGTGCCGCCTTAAAGACGTGAACGAGCTGTTTATGGATACCGGTCTCGGCAGGGACGGATATTCCCTTATCGGGCAGGGCAAAATTTCCGAAATCGTCGGTGCGCGCCCGAACCAGCGCCGCGAGATTTTTGAGGAGGCTTCCGGCATTTCAAAGTTCCGCTATCGCAAGGAGGAAGCCGAACGCAGCCTTACTAAAGCGGACGACAACCTGCTGCGCCTACGGGACATCCTCGGCGAGCTTGAAATCCGGGTCGGTCCGCTTTTGGAGCAGTCCGAAAAAGCGAAAAAGTTCATCGAGCTTTCCGACGAAAAGAAAACCCTTGAAATTTCTCTTTGGATGCGCCGCCTGCACTATCTCAAATCTCAGCTTGCGGAACAAAACGGCGCAATTTCCGTAAAGCAAGCGGAATACGACGCTCTCGACAATGATTATAACAAAGCCGAGGAGCGCATGAGCGCTATTGAAGATAAAATCCGCGAGACGGAAATTTCTGTTGAAAAGCACCGCAACGAAGCTAACGCAAACAAGGATTCCATCGCAGATATGCAGAAGCAACAGGCGGTCTGTGAAAACAACATTGAACATAACTGCAAAAGCATAGATGCTTTCGGCAAAGAAATTGCGGAGCTTTCAGCTTCCGGCAGCGAAAGCGAAAACGACATTGCAGAAAGACAGCGCGACCTTTCCGCAAAGGGCGGCGAGCTTTCCGTCCTTGGGGAAAAGCGCGGCATTCTTTCCGCCGCGCAAAGCGACATTCTGCTGCGTAAGGGCGATTTTGCCGCAAAAGCGGCAAAAAACGCAGAGGCGCTTAGAGTTGCGAACGGCGAAATCAGCCACATAGAGGTTGTGCTTGCCACCGCAAAGGGCGATATTTCTCAGTATAACGAGCGAATCGAACAGCTTTCCGGTTCTGCAAAGGAAAAAGCGAAGGCCGCTTTGGAATACAAAAAAGAGCTTGCGGAAACAAACGCTTTCCTTGAAGAGCTTGACGACAGAGCGGAAGGCCTTAATAACAGCAAAAACGGCATAGGCATGAAGCAAAAAATCTTTGCAGAAAAGCTTGCCGCCCTGAACGAGCGGCGGAACAAAATCGCAAAAGAAGCAAATGCCTTTGCCCAGCGCGCGGAGGTGCTCCAGAATATGGAGCGCAGCATGGAGGGCTTCGGTCAGAGCGTGAAATTCGTGCTCGACCGGGGCGCCGCAGGCAATCTTCGCGGAATTTTGGAGCCGGTTTCTAAAATTCTTTCCGTCGAAAGCAAATACAGCCTTGCCATAGAAACCGCAGCAGCAGCCGCTTTACAGAACATTGTCGTCACCGACGAGGACGCCGCGAAGCGCGCCATCAAAATGCTCAAGGAGCAGGGGCGCGGCAGAGTTACGTTCCTGCCGCTTACTTCCGTGCGGGGCAGCCGCCTTGAGGAGCGCGGGCTTTCCGCCTGCGAAGGATTCATCGGCGTGGGCTGTGACCTTGTTAAGTATGACGCAAAATATGAGGGCGTTGTGCGCAGCATTCTCGGGCGAATTGCCGTGGCGGAGGATTTGGACTGCGCCGTTGCAATCGCGAAAAAGTTCGGGTACAAATTCCGCATTGTGACCCTTGACGGGCAGCTTGTCAATGCGGGCGGCTCGCTTACCGGCGGTTCCAGCGTAAAATCCGCGGGACTTCTTTCCCGCAGGCAGGAAATTGACGAGCTTTACGCCAAAGCGGACGCAAAAAACAAAGAATTTTCCGCAACCGATGATGAGTACAGCCGCCTGAATGCGGATATATCCGCGCTTAACGCCGATATCCTTGCTACGGAAAGCGAACTGCGCACCGTCAGCGAGGACAGAATCCGCGCAGAGGGCGAGAAAAAGCGCCTCAGCATGCAGCTTTCCGACGCAGAGAGCGCCGGAAGCACAGCGGAAGCTCAGCGTCAAAAGCTACAAAACGACATTTCCGGCGCAGAAAAGCGCATAGAGGAATTCACCGTGCTGCTTGAAAAGAGCAGCAAAACGAAAGACGAGCTTGTTTCCGAAAGTGAGAAAATCGCCAAGGCTCAGGCAGCCGCGGCGGAGGAAGAAGCGGACATTTCGAAACAGCTCTCTGCCCTTGATGTTGAAGAAACCCGAATCCGCGGTGAAATCAATCACCTTGAAGAAAAAATCGGCGAGCTTCTGCAAAACCGCGAAACCCGCGAGGAAAAAATCGCAAGCCTTTCCGGGCAAAAAGCGGAAGCGGAAAAGCAGAACACCGAACTTAGGGAAAAAATCAAATCCTTTGAGGCAAAGTGTGCCGAAATTGAAAAACAGAACAAAGAAATTGAGAACAAAGTCACCGTTCTGTTTGCCCGCCGGCAGGAGCTTGAGCAGCGCACTTCTTCGGAGCGCGAAGCGCAGAAAGGCATTGTTCAGCGCCGGCAGGAAGCTTCCAACGAGCTTGAAAAGGCGCGTGGCCGCCTTTCCGGAATGCAGAAGGAGTATGACGACATCATCAGCCAGCTTTGGGATGATTACGACATCACCTTCAGCACGGCGGAGAGCCTTGCCATTGAAATCACCGAGCCACAGAAAGCGCAGCGCCGCCTGAACGAGCTGCGCGGAAAAATAAAGAGCCTTGGCTCCGTCAACCTTTCCGCTATCGAGGAATACAAAGAAGTCAGTGAGCGGTATGAGTTTTATAAAGTGCAGATTACCGATGCGGAAAAATCCCGCGACGAGCTGCGCGCTCTTATCAAGAGCCTGATGAATCAGATGCGGAGCATATTCCTTGACAGATTTACTCAAATTGCCGGGAACTTTGCGGTGGTTTTCCGCGAGCTTTTCGGCGGCGGCGAAGGCAAGCTCACCCTTACCGACCCGGACAATGTTTTGGAATCCGGCATTGAGATTACCGTTCAGCCACCGGGCAAAATCATCAACAATTTGGCGTCGCTTTCCGGCGGCGAGCAGACCTTTGTGGCAATTGCGATTTACTTTGCCATACTCAAGGTTCGCCCCGCTCCGTTCTGCATCCTCGATGAAATTGAAGCCGCCCTTGACGAAGCGAACGTGGATCGTTATGCGGATTACCTGCTTCGCCTGACGGAGAACACCCAGTTTATTGCCATAACTCACCGCCGGGGAACCATGGAGCACGCAGACAGGCTTTACGGTGTGACAATGCAGGAGGATGGCGTTTCAAAGCTCTTGGAGCTTGCCCTTTCCGACGTGGACAAAATCGAAAAATAAGCACAAAATCGCATAGCTGCCGCCTTTTTCGGCAAAAATATCACCGATATTATACTGAATCGGCGGAGGTAAGCGCTTTTTGAACATACTTATTATTGACGACGGGCTTTTGCCCTTTGATAAAAACAGTGCAAAAGCCTTTGGCAAAGCGGAGCTTTTGCGCCTTGAGCGCGAGCACCGTGTGCTTAATCGCGAACTGGCGCGGGCATTTGCCGCCCGTGCTCAAAACGTGCTCATGGTTTCCGCAGCAGAGGACGGAGCTGCCGCGCCGGGGCATTTTGAATATTCCGGCGAAGGCGGCGTGCTCACGCTTGCCGCTTCCGTAGAGGGAAAAGGCGGCAAGCGCCGCTTTGCTTTTTCGCGATACACAAACTTTTGCCGTATTCTGCGGCAGAGTGCCGCGGTTATTTGCGGACTTTTCAAGCCTGACGCAGTTATATTTTCTTCATTTACACCTTTTTGCGCTGCTTCCGCAGAAAAAATTGCCGAAATTTCCGGTGCGATGCTCATAGCGGCGGAGCCGTGCTCATTTTCGGAGCTATCCCGGCGGCTTGGCAAAGTGCGGTGCTCAAGTCCCGTACTCACGGTGCTCAAGCGAAAATCGGCGTGCTCATTGCAGCGAGCGGCAGTGTTCGGTTACTACCCGAAACTGCTGCAAGACCACTGCGGCGGGCGTCTTATCGCGCCGCCACCTATTTATTCGGGCAGCGCCCCATCGGAAGAAGCGGTTTTTACGCACGATTCCATCGCGGCGTTTTCCGGCGGAGAAATTTTCACGCTTTGCTTCTGCGGGCGGCTTGTGCCGGGGCTTTCGCTGACGGCGCTTATTACCGCCGCGGGCAAAATCGGCGGGCGATTCGTACTTGCCATCGTGGGCGGCGGCGAATACAAGTCGGAGCTGCGCCGCGCCGCGCGCGAATGCGGTGCGAACAACGTCTGCTTTTATGACGGCGTGCCGGAGCAGGATATTCCATTTGTGCTTTCCGCCGCGGACGCGGTTTTCGCCTCGGAAAGCAGCGTAATTTGCGGCGCAGCCGCAGAGTACGCGGATTTTCTTCGGGCGTTTGCTGCGGGCAAGCCCACGGTTGCCGCCGCCGCGGCTAACGCCGCCTTTGTGAAGGAGTGCGGCGGTGCGGTGCTTGCCGCGCCGGAGAATGCGGAAAGCATCGCCGCGGCGATTTCCGCCATTGCGGCGGCGGATGGCGAAACCCGCCGCCTGCTTGGCGCGGCGTGCGGCGATTTCGCCGCAAAGCACAGCTTTTACGGCTTTGCGGAGGGGTTCTTGGCGGCGGTGGAAAAGCTTGCGGAAGGAAGGCACGGATGAGAGCGTTTCTCGGCTCCCCTGTGCACTGAATCTGTGGCGCGCGGCGGTAGCCGCCTTGGCTCCCTCTGAGGAGGGAGCTGTCGCGGTGAAAAGGGATTAAAACACCGCGACT
>USFO01000100.1 GCA_900553955.1 uncultured Oscillospiraceae bacterium | reverse complement strand
GCTGTATCCGCCACTGGCGGCGCTCGAAAGCCAAACCCCTCAGAGGGAGGCGAGGGCGCTCCCGCGCCAACACATAGATTCAATGTGGTGCGCAGCTCCGCTCTCCACACTATTCCGCATTCCGATTTCCGCATTCCGCATTATTCTGCGGCACTGCCCCTTCAAAATGTGTGCGCACGGCGCACACACCTAAACATTTCGCCCCCAAAGGGGCAAAATATTTCACACGCGCAAAGCGCGTATTTCACCGCCGCAAAGCGGCGATTTCTCACGGCGGCTTGCCGCCGTATTTCACTGCAAAGCGGGCACAGCCCGCTTTGCTTATGCCGCTACCGCCTGTTCCGCCGCGGCAAGGTTCGACGTAAACACGCCGTCCTTTATCGCAACCGCTTTAAGGGAGGCGCTGCCGCCTGCAAAGCCGCTCAGGTCGACGGTGGCGCTGCCGCCCACGGCCTTCACCGCAGAAGAAGAATAGCGCGGGTCGGTGCCGTCGGTGGTGTAGAGAATGAAATCCGCTCCGGTGGAAGAAATGGTCTCCTTTTTGGTGTTGGCGGTGTAGCTGAAGCCGGGTGCGGTCTGCTGCGCGCCGGAGGCAACCGCAGCGTAAACGCCGTCGCAGCGGCCGCCCAGCACAAAGGCGTCGTAGATGAATCTGCCCTCGAGCAGCGCGCCGTTGATGCCGGCAGGGTTCTCCTTCACGAAATAGTCCTGCACTTTTTTAGGCTGAATTACGGAATTTTTATGGGTGATGATGAAATAGCAGGTTTTGTCGCCCTTTTTGAGGTAATCGTCGGGCACGACAACGACCTGCGCTCCCATGAAAGTGCCGATGGCGCCCTTAACAAGGGCGCTTTTTGCAAGGCTTTCCACGCCGATGAACTGACTGGAAAGACGCAGCGCGCCGAAGCAGCTCCAGCCGATGAAAATGAATCTGCCCTCTGCGGGAACGTTCTTGTTGCTCATGGCGACCATGCCGTCGGAGAGCTTTTCGGCGATGTTCGCGGAGGTGGGAGCGGCTTCAAGGGCGACGATTTTACCCGCGTAGTCGGCGAAGCGTCCGAGAGCGTATTTGTCCATTTCGGGAATTGCCTGCTCGTTCATTTCGATGGAAAGAATGCGGGAAGCCTCCTTTGCGCCCATCTGCTCGGAATTGTTGCCCTTGTCGATAGTGATAGAAAAGCTTCTGTCGCGGGTGAGCATAAGCTCCTGCATGGTGTCCTGAAGCTCGGTGGGAGTGCCGTAGCGGCTGGTGCCGGTTCGCTGATAATCAGCAAGGCCCTGAGTGACCGGAGTGTAGACGTTAAGGGTCTTAACACCGGTAAAATCATAGTCCTTGTTGGTGGTTCCGTCCACGACGGAACGAAGGGTGAATGCGTTTGCGATCTCCTTGGAATACTTGGTTGCAAGATTGATTGCCATAAATTTTTTCCTCCTTAAGATTTTTTGGAATTGATTTTGTTGTTGATTTTTTTGATTTTTTGTTTTACGATTGCGGCGCAAAGCGCCGCCTCGGCGCGGCTGAGGGGTTGTATCCGCGACCAGTTGAAGCGTTTACTCCGCGTCATCAAAATGTGTGCGCACAGCGCACACACCTAAACATTTTGTCGCAAAGCGACAAAATATTTCACACGCGCGGAGCGCGTATTTCACCGCGCCGAAGGCGCGATTTCACACGGCGGCTTGCCGCCGTATTTCACCGGCGAAGCCCAAGCCTATTTCGCAAGCAGCTTCAAGGAAGCCGCGGCGCTTTTCCCGAAAAATTTTATTTGGAAAGCGCCCCTTGCTTCTGCCCCGAAACAGGCTCAGCGCTGCGGCTTGCCGCGCCGCCCGCGGCGGTTCCTCTCCGCTCCGCCGCGGAATTTGCGGCGAAAGCCGCCCTCGCCGCACGCCGCCTTTCGGAAAACATAAGCCGCAAAATCAAATGGTGGGGACTTGTTCCGAACGCGGCGGTGCGGGGCTTTCCTCGAACCGCAAGGCTATCTTAGCACGTCAAGACGCAAATTTGTGATGATGTTTTGCTCTTTGCAAGAAAATTTGCAATAAATTTTGTAAAAAGGGCTTGACAACTTTTTTGTCGATTGCCGCTTCGTCACCTCTGTGGCACTTCCTAATCAAAATGTGTGCGCACGGCGCACACACCTTAACTTTGCGCCCAAAGGGCGCAAAACATAACCCGCGCGAAGCACGGATATAACCGCGCCGAAGGCGCGATATAACCCGCGGCAGCGCCGCGGATATAACTGCGGCGCACAGCGCCGCTTATTCCGCCTTCCGCATTCCGCCTTCCGCATTACTCTGCGCCGTAGGCGCACTCGCCGAAGCTGTCGCTTTCTCGCGTTCCAGTCGGTCGATAAGGCGGCGCTTGTTGCGGATGTACTTGTCCGGCACGGATTCAAGGTAGGTCACAGCGTCCGTAATTATGCCGTTTTTGTAAAGATTATCTGCGGTTTCCACCTGCACAAGCTCGCTCCAGTAGCTTGCCGGGCCGACGTCCACCCGCAGCTCCATGGAATCCGGGTCAATGGCAGAAAAATCCACGGTGGCGGTGGCGGCTTCGTCGCCGGTGTCAAAAAACACCTCGCGCACGCCGTAGTAGCAGCGAATCATGTCCATAATAACAAGCACGCAGTCCTCCCAGAACTGGTAAAAGCTAAGCTTTTGCAGTGCCAGCGGAGCAGCAGCCGCATTCTGTAAAGCGATAATCGCGGAGGTGTTGTCCAGCGCAATGTTGCCGAGGGCGACGTCCGTCGCTCCGAGACACTCTTTCGTGTAGCTGATAGTTTTTTCCACAAGCTGGAGCACCTGCTGGCTCATATCTCCGGCGCGGAACGACGCCGCAACCGCAGAATTTGGGTCGCCCGCCACGCCGATTGCCTGCCCGACGCGATTCGTCCACTGGCGAATCTTTGTCATATCGTAGAAAATTTTCGGGAACGCCATGCGTTTCTCGTGCTCCATCGCCATAGCCCAAAGCTTGTTCACAAAGATTTGGTTCGGGATAATTCCGGTGACCGCGGCTCTGCCGTGATAACTGTTTTTGACGTTCTCCCAGCTCATCCAGGCGATAGGGTAACGGCGCAAACCGCTGTCCGCGGCGGGCCTTAGCACGCAGCTTCGCGCCGTGCTCATGAAATGAACCGTGCCGTTTTCCTTCCACAACCGGATAAGCTCGGTGGCCATTTTGTCACCGTCGTCCTCGCCGAAATCAGCCGCGCCCTCCGGTGCAATCGTCTCCCAGTCGGCGCATCCGGCGGCTTTTGCCTCCCGCCGAAGGTCGGCGGCGGGGCGGCGGCGCATGATAATAATGTAGGGCTGATCCTCAACCTCGCGGCAGTACGGGTTGCCGAAAATAATGCGCGTATTGTCAATATTCTCGATTCTGATGCGCCCTGCCGCGCCGCCGGTGGGCTCGAACCAGAAGTAAAAGCAGCCGTCGCCGTCCACGGCGCAGCTCCTGAGCATATCCCGTGCCATGGTCTTGGCCTTGGTGTGCTCAATTACATTTTCTACCTCTCCGCTCAGTGTGTCGGCAAGGAACTGCGCGTCAAAATCGCGCCCGCCCGTGCTCAAAGAAACGCCCACATCGTCGGAAACGATCATGGAAATCAGATAGCTGACCGTGCGTTTGATAAAGTTGATCACCGGCTTTTCAAGGTCCGGCGCATAAACGCCCTTCCACTGGTCGCCTATGTAGAAGTCCTCGTTTTTGCGAACGTTTTCGTAAAGCTCAATGCGGCGATTGTAGCCTTCGCCGTGCTCAAATTCGGAGAACACCCTCTCCGGAGTCAAATTGTCTTTCATAAAATTTTCTTATTCCTTTCTCTTTGTCAAGTTTCTTTGCTCCCGCCTTCGGCGGGAGCCTTTGCGGTGCTCAAAATGAGCACCGCAGTTTTTCTTTTGCGCGGCGGCGCGGCGGCTGCCGCGAAAACAGTTGCCTTCGGAGCACTTTTTTCACCCCATCAGCAGCCCCCTTGCAAATTCGTCCGGTTCGTCCGGCACCGCTGCGGACTTTGCCGAGCCCATACACGCCGCTTTGAGCACCTGCTCCCTGCGAAGCAGCTCAAGGTCGTGCTCAAGCCGCTGATTTTCCAGCCGCAGAAATGCCATAGTGGGGTCCTCTCCGGCACGAACCGCCTCGTTCATACCCTCCGGCAACGGCTCCGCCGCATAGCGCGGATACTTTTTGATGAACCGCAGCCATGGGGTTTCTCCTTCGGCGAGGTGGCTTGCACTTTCGTGTGCAGACCCGCATGCTAATGCGTTTTTTTTGCGTATCTGTGTCCTCCGTAACATGGGCGGCGCAGGCTGCTGCGCAGCCCTCCGCCGCCGCACGCTGCTCCACTTGAGCACCGTTTGAGCACGGTGCTCCCGCGGTCAGCTCCTCCATGCTCGGAAAGCCCTCTTCCGGAAAAATCATGTCCTCATTCATAAAGCTCACCCCCCTCCTCAACGAATCCGACGGCACGGCGCAGCCGTATGGGTTTGTCGAATTTCTCGCAGTGCTTGTTAGGGCAGGCAAGCTCCGTCACGGAAATCAGCTTGGTTTCCGTGTCCGGGCTGTCACTGCCCGCAATGGCGTAATAGCTGTTTTTAATGCGCAGCGCAGTGCTGCATTTTTTACATAACATAGTTTCTTTTCCTTTCTTTGTTTGTTAATTTGTGCGCCGCAGGCGCACATTATTTTGTTTATAGCATTCCCATTTCTTTCGCCACACGGCGGCAAAGCTCCCGACGATAATCGTAAAATTTCTGCCGTCCGCAGTAGCACTCACCTATATGTTCATACGGAATGTGCCCGCTGACGGAGTCCATCACCCTGTTTTGAAGGCGCTTTCGCGCCGTATCATCGGGAATATCCTCTCCAATGGAGTTCATTGCAGCGTAAACCGCCGCGATCGCGCGCCTGTCGAACTCCAACCCGCTTTGTGAAAAGCGGGTTTTGCGCGCACCGTTACCGCGGATAATTTCGTTGGCAACCCGGCAAACATCTCGGGGCAAGGGTTCGCGCACGCACTTTTTTACTGCTTCATTTCTCATAATTATGTTATTTTACCACCTCCTTCTGCTAAAAATTCCGCCGTGCAAGGACAGTTCTCTCACCCAAGGCTTCCAAATCGGAGCAGCTCCTGCTCCTGTTCATCAAGAAAATCTTCTTGTGCAT
>USFO01000099.1 GCA_900553955.1 uncultured Oscillospiraceae bacterium | reverse complement strand
TGCGTCGCGGCTATGTCCGCCCTTTGGGCGGGTTATGTTTTGCCGCCGTAGGCGGCAAAGCTTAGGTGTGCGCGCTGTGCGCGCATGTTTTTACAGTGATGTGCCGCAGCGTTGCCACAGTGTGGCACCACCTCATAAAAATGTGCCGCCACGGGCGGCACTCCTAAACATTTTGTCCCCGAAAGGGGACGAAATATTTCACACGCGCAAAGCGCGTATTTCACCGCCGCGAAGCGGCGATTTCACACGGCGGCTCATAGAGCCGCCGTATTTCACTGCGAAGCCCTCCGGGCTCATTTGAGCACGGAGGGCTTCGCCTTACAGCTCGGTGTACTTCGCCTTGTTGTTGTACGCCTTCTCGACAGGGTATTTTTCGGCGTTGCGGCGAACCTTTGCCTGCACGATCTCGTCCAAATCAAGCCCGCAGGCATCCGCCATCAGAATGGCGTAGTTCACCACATCCGCAAGCTCCTCGCGGATCTTATTCATTTTATCGCGGCACTCCAAATCAGTGCCGCTCCATTGGAACACCTCCAGCAGCTCCGCCGCCTCAAGCGAAAGGGAAATTGCCAAATCCTTTGGGTTATGGAACTGCCGCCAGTTGCGGTCGTCCCGAAATTTAAGCACCATATCAATAGTTTCCTGAGTCATTTGCGCCCTCCTGAAAAATATTCTGCTTTTGATTTTACCATAAAGCGGCGCAAAAATAAACAGCTTGTCGAAAAACTTTGTTTCCCGTAAGGCTGCTTGAACAAAAACGAAAGATACCCCCGATGGGGTTCTTTCACACTATCCTCCTTTCCGATAACGTATAATCTTATGCACAGAAACGAAAAAATCCTGTTGCACAGGGTTTTTTCGGCAGACTGTAAATTCTTCAATTCCCACAAAAAGCTGCGCCTTGGCGGCGGGAGCTTTGGCAAAAAAGGCGGCGGCAGCGATTTTTGCCCGCACCGGAGCAAAATTTTGTTGTGAAAACGCAGAATATTCTGCAAAAATCGCTGCGTAATTAGTGCGAAACTAATAAATTTGCAGGCGCAGGGCGGCGGCTGCCATCGGTTGCGACGGCAGCCGCATTTATATATAATAAACCCGAAATTGAGAAAGCGAGTTGACCTTTTATGAAAAAATTTACAGTACGTGACCTTGCAGAAGTCGGCGTTTTGGCGGCTTTGGTTTTTGTTGCCACCTACTTCCTCAAAATCGGGCCTATTGCGACCCCCGCCGGTCCCACCATGCTCAAAACCGGCAATGCGGTTTGCCTGCTCGGTGCGATGATTTTCGGCAAAACGAAGGGCGGCCTTGCCGCCGGAATCGGCTCCATGCTGTTTGACCTGACGAACCCGGCGTTCGTCGCCGGCGCACCGTTCACGTTGGTGTTTTTCTTTGTGATGGCGTTTGTGTGCGGCGCAATTTCCCACGCGGGCGGGCATGACGGTACGGACACCAAGCATAACCTAATCGGCGCGGTTTGCGGCGCTGCCAGCTACATTGTGCTCTCCATCGGCAAGTCGTTTATCACGCTGATGCTCAGCGGCAGCGACGCAAAAGCGGCCGCACTTTCGTGCAGTACAAAGCTTATTACCTCCGGAATCAACGCGGCTTTTGCGGTGGTGGTTTCAATTTTGTTCGCGCCGGTCTTTGTGAAGGCGCTTCGTAAGGCGAAGGCCTGAGGAAATAATACGGAGAAAGCTCCGTAAAAAGCTCCGTGCTCATTTTGAGCACGGAGCTTTTTGCTTGAGCACGGTTTGAGCACGAGATGAGCACGGAACGAGCGTAATTTGAGCACCGATGTGACGGAGAGCGCTCTCGGCTCCCCTTACACAGGGGAGCCGAGGCGGCGCTTCGCGCCGCAAACGCTTAAAAAAGTCAATTTTTCACGCCAATCCGTATAAATTCTCTAAGATTATACAAATAGTTTAACTATTTGTACTCGACACGGGAGTACACTCGGTGCCGGGGTAGTAGTGCGCCAAAATTTCCTCGGCGGAAGCGCCCTGTTTCGCCATGGCGTTGGCGCCCACCTGCGAAAGCCCCACGCCGTGGCCGTAGCCGTGCACGCTGAAGGTAAATTCGCCGTGCGAGTAACTGACGGTGAATGCGGCGGAGCGCAGCCCGAACAGGGAGCGCAGCTTCGCGCCGGAGAAGGTCGCCGCGCCGATTTGTATGCGGCACAGGTAGCCGCCGGAGTTGTACTCGCCGCCGGCGAACCATTCCTCCGGCGCACCGCCGGAAAGGTTCGCGCCGTAGGCGTTCAGGGCTTCAAGCACCTTATCCTTGGGGTATGTCACTTCCGAAAGAAAGCCTTCGTTGTTTGCGTCCCACGGACTTTCCACCTCGGTAAGGTAGGGCAGCTCGCCGCCCCAAATGTCGGCGGCACTTTGGGTTTTTCCGGCGGAAATCGCATGATAGACTGTCATTGCAGGCGCATTATCATAGGTAATTACGGCGGTCATAGCTTCCGCCGCCGCGGCGCTTATCCGCGCCCATTTTTCATCGAAGGCGTCGCCGTAAATTTCGTAAACCTGTTCTTCGGTGACGAACATAAATCGGTTCTGCGGGTCGGCGGTGAAGTCGTAATCAGCGGCGGAGTGGACATTTTTTTGATAGAGCGCGCAGGAAAATGCGGCGCGTCCCTGGGCGACCAGCGCCGCATATTCAAAGTCCGCGCCCATCTCCGCCGCTATCGCTCCGCGGACATAATCGACGGCGGAGACCTCGTAAATTTCTTTTGTAGAAAGATCATAAATGCGAAAGCTTGATTCTGTAAAGCTTTTTGCCTGTTCAGCGGAAGATTCGCTTTGCAAAGCGCTTTCGGCGGCGCTTTGCGAAGACTCCGCCGGAGCCTCACTTCCGGCGGAGCGCTGCGGCGCTTCCTCCGTAGGAAGCGCCGTCATGGGTATAAAAAACAGCGCCGTAAGAGTGATTGCCAGCGCGATTGCTCTTGCTTTCATTTTCATCCGTCCTTTGCTTTTTTGTACAGGCTATGCGGCAGAGGAGGAAAATATGCGTGATTAGTGGTCGGTGTGGAGTTTGGAGAGTGAAGAGTGTAGTTTTCGCACCGCGGTGACCGGGCGAGAATCTTGGCTTCGTGCTCATTCCGTGCTCAAGGCAAAAATCCCGTGCTCAACTCCTAATCCCTAACTTCTCATTCCTAATTATACCTTGTGTTCGTATAAAAATTTGCAAAAGGGCTTGTTAAATTTTCGTTTTGCTATATAATTATAGGGTATAGGTATGTTCGGCAGAGCCGGACGCTGCCGCCGCTTTTGCGGGGGCAAGAACTCACGGCTTCGCCGTAGGCGGCGGAGGACGTTACGCAAAGGAGCGATTTTTATGAAGCTTGGTATGATAGGACTTCCGAACGTCGGAAAATCCACACTTTTCAATGCAATTACAAATGCGGGCGCCCAGGCGGCGAACTACCCGTTCTGCACCATAGAGCCGAATGTCGGCGTGGTGGCGGTTCCCGACCGCCGCCTTGACGAGCTGGCGAAAATTTACGACCCGGAAAAATACACCCCCGCCACCGTCGAGTTCGTGGACATCGCCGGACTTGTTAAGGGTGCGGCGAAGGGAGAGGGACTTGGCAACAAGTTCCTTGCGAACATCCGCGAGGTGGACGCGCTCATTCACGTTGTGCGCTGCTTTGAGGACGACAATGTTATCCACGTGGACGGCAGCGTGAACGCCGCCCGGGACATCGAGGTTATCAATCTGGAGCTGATTTTCTCCGACATCGAGGTGCTTGACCGCCGTATTCTCAAGACCGAAAAGGACTACAAGGGCGGCAACCGCAGCCTCGGCGACGAGCTTGACCTGCTCAATCGCCTGAAAGCCCACCTTGAAAGCGGCAAATCCGCCCGCGCCTTTGAGTGCGCCGACGACGCCGAGCGGGAAATTGTCGCCTCCGTGCCGCTTCTCTCCGGCAAGCCGGTTATCTATGCGGCAAATATGTCGGAAAATGACTTCGCAAACGGCGTTGAGAACAACAAAAATCTGAAAGCCGTGGAGGAAATCGCCGCCGCCGAGCATTCCGCCGTAATGCCCGTTTGCGCCAAGTTCGAGGAGGAAATTTCCGATATGGATTTGGAGGAAAAGCGGGAATTTCTTGAGGAAATCGGCCTTGAGGAGTCCGGCCTTGACCGTATGATTAAGGCAAGCTACGATCTTCTCGGTCTTATGAGCTTCCTCACCGCAGGCAAAAAAGAGGTTCGCGCATGGACGATTCGCAAGGGAACCAAGGCACCTCAGGCCGCCGGAGTTATCCACTCCGATTTTGAAAAGGGCTTTATCCGTGCCGAAATCGTCAAGTACGACGACCTTATCGCCCTCGGTTCTTGGAATGCGGCGAAGGAAAAGGGACTTGTGCACAGCGAGGGCAAGGACTACGTCATGCAGGACGGCGACGTGGTTGTGTTCCTCTTTAACGTTTGATTTTTTGCGTTGACGGCGCAAAAAGCGCATGAGCATGAGCCTTTGCGCCGTTTTTATATTTTTCGGGGGGAGATGAGCATTTTGAGCACGAAACGACTTGTTACCGACGCAGTTCTTATTGCAATGTACGCCGTTATGGCGACCTTTCTCACGCTGAACCTTGGCGGAATGAATATTTCCGTGGGGGCGCTGCCCATAATTGTCGGAGCGGCGCTGTTCGGTCCGGTGGACGGCTTGATAATAGGGCTTTGCGGAAGCTTTCTTAACCAGATTTATGCCTACGGCATCACGCCGACTACCATTCTGTGGATGATTCCGGCGGGAGTTCGCGGGCTTATGATAGGCGCGTTTGCGAAGCGCTGCAAGTTCAACATGACCCTGCCGCAGACGGTGCTCATAACCGTGCTCAGCGCTCTTGCGGTGACGGCGCTGAACACCGCCGCCATGTATTTGGACAGCAAAATCTGGGGCTATTACAGCTACGCATACGTTTTCGGGAAGATTATCCCGCGGATTATCTCCGGCATACTTACATCGGTGATTTTCGGTGTAATAGTGCCGAAAATCCTGCCGCCGCTGAGAAGAAATCTGAACGAATGAGCTGTGAATAAAAAACCCGCGCTCATTTAGCCAATGCCTCGGCTCCCCTTGCACAGGGGAGCCGTTTTTTGCCCCAATAGGGCAAAAAACCGAGGGGTTGTCTTTGGATTTGAGCACGGAATTTTTGCTTTGAGCACGGCTTGAGCACGGAGAAAGAATTTTGAGCACGGGCGGCTGAGGGCGGTTCTTGGCTCCCCTTACTTGTAAGGGGAGCTGTCAAGCCTTTCAGGATTAAGAGGGCTTGACTGAGGGGTTGT
>USFO01000098.1 GCA_900553955.1 uncultured Oscillospiraceae bacterium | reverse complement strand
AAGCACCGTCCATAATGCTGATATCAGCAGAAAGGACGGTGCTTTTTTTGAAAAAACGTATTCCACTCGGGGACACATTGTGCTATACTTAAATTTAGTTTTACTTAAACAGTATTTTGTTACGGAGGAACTTCAAAAATGTACAGCTTTAAGAACGATTACTCCGAGGGGGCACACCCCGACATATTCAAGGCGCTTTGTACCTTCTCCGGCGAGCAAAACGCCGCCTATGGCATGGACAAGCACTCCGCCGCCGCCGCGGATATGATTCGCGGACTCTGCCAAAGCGATTCCGGCGTTGTTTTTGTGGGCGGCGGCACTCCCACAAACGTGCTTGCGGTCTGCGCGCTGCTGCGCAACCCGTATGAAGCCGCCGTCTGCGCTTCTTCCGGTCATATCAACGTTCACGAAACCGGTGCCATCGAATATTCCGGCCACAAGGTTATCGAGGTGCCCGCCGGTCCGGACGGAAAGCTCACCACCGCTGGAGTTGCCGATGTGCTCCGCCGCCACGCAAGCGAGCATATGGTCGTTCCAAAGCTTGTGTATATTTCCCAGACCACCGAAACCGGCACGCTGTATTCAAAGGCGGAGCTTTCCGCACTTTCTGCATTCTGCCGCGAAAATAACCTCTATCTTTATGTTGACGGCGCACGCCTCGGCTCCGCGCTTATGGCAGAGGAAAACGACGTTTCCCTTGCCGACCTTGCGGCGCTCTGCGACGCCTTCTGCATAGGCGGAACCAAAAACGGTCTGCTCCTCGGTGAAGCGCTGGTTATGCAGAACAGGGAAATGCAGGATCATCTGCGCTGGATAATCAAGCAGAAGGGCTTTATGCTTGCCAAGGGCTTCGTTGTGGGAATCCAGTTCGAGGAAGCGCTTCGCGACGGGCTTTATTTTGAAATGGCAAAGCACGCCAACGCCGCTGCGGCAAAAATCGCGGAGGCGGTTGAACAAAGCGGCTTTGAGTTTTATTCAAAGCCCCAAAGCAACCAGCTTTTCATTATTCTTCCGCCGGAGCTTGCAGCCGAAGCCCACGAAAAATACAGCTGCAACATCGACCAAACTCTGCCGGACGGTCGTGCCGTCATTCGCATAGTAACAAGCTGGGCGACAACGGACGAAGCTGTTGAAGATTTTTCTGCCTGGATGATAAAACAGTTGTGTTTTGGTCTTGTTAAGAGTATAATAGAAGCGTAATCAGGGAACAAAAATATAATTTACCTGTTTATAAGGAGGAATTATCAATGGCATTTTGTACCAGATGCGGCTCCAACGTTCCGGACGGAGAAAACTTCTGCCCCAACTGCGGTGCTCCGGTAGCACCCGCCGCTGCGCCCTATCAACAGCAGGCTGCTTATGTAAACCCCGCCGACCACACCGCTGAAATTGATTCCGAGGATATCGAGCGCACCAAATATCTCTCTGCGCTTTGCTATCTCAGCTTCCTTTTCGGCATTCTTGGTCTTCTTGCGGAACCGAACTCCAAATTCCTGCGTTACCATCTCAACCAGGTGCTTATGCTTGACATTTTTATTGTCATCTGCACGGTTGTTGCCATCATTCCGGTGCTCGGCTGGATTGTCAGCGGCGTCGGCGCGATTATGTACATTGTATTTGTGATTATGGGTATCGTCCGCGCCTGCAAAGGCAAAGCCGTTGACCTCCCCATCGTCGGCAAATACACCATCCTTCATTGGAACTGATACATAAGGAATACAAACCATACGAAAAAAGCTCCCTTTCGGGGGCTTTTTTTCGTTTTCATCTGCCTCGCCGCTGTCGGATCTGTAGTAGCAAAGGGTGCGGCGCTGTCGCGGATTTGACTCCGCGCTCAGCTTTGCTCTCCGCACTTCGCACTACCGGCCGCTGCCCACTAATCACTGCACACTAATTTTGTTCACTCTGCACAAAAGCGGCTTTGTAATTTCTACATTTATGATTATTGAAAATGGGAATAAAATTTGTTAAAATGTAATAAGAGATACTTTCCGCAAAGGAGGGCTTTTCATGGGTGCAAAAAAGAAAAACGAGCTTGATGTTCCGATTTATTTGTTCCACCAGGGCAGCAACGCCCGCTCATATGAGTTCCTCGGGGCGCATATAACTAAAGTCGGGCGCGTTTCCGGCGTGGTGTTCCGCGTGTGGGCGCCAAACGCCGCCGCCGTCGCCGTCTGCGGCGGCTGGAACGACTGGAACGCCTGTGCAGACCCCATGGAAAAGGTCAGCGACGGCGGCGTTTGGGAACGCTTCGTTCCCAACGTCGGCGCAGGGGAGCTTTATAAGTTCGCCGTAACCACAAAAAAAGGCTCGGTTCTGCTCAAGGCCGACCCCTACGCTTTCCACAACGAGACCCGCCCCGCCACCGCCTCTATTGTGTATTCCCCGGAATATACATGGAACGACGGCGCATGGATGGCGGCTCGGCGGGAAACGGATATGCGCGCCCGCCCTTTGAATATTTACGAGGTTCACCTCGGCGCATGGCGGCGCTACCCCGACGGCAGCTTCTTCGACTACCGCAAAACCGCCGAGGAGCTTTCCGAATACGTTCTCAATATGGGCTACACCCATATCGAGCTTATGCCCGTGACGGAATACCCCTTTGACGGTTCATGGGGCTACCAGTGCCTCGGATATTTCGCCCCCACCTCCCGCTACGGCGCGCCGGAGGACTTCATGTACTTCGTCGACCTTATGCACCAAAAGGGCATAGGCGTTATTATGGACTGGGTTCCCGCCCACTTCCCCAAGGATTCCTACGGCCTTGCGGATTTTGACGGCGCGCCCTGCTACGAATACAAAAATCCCCTTATGGGCGAACGCCCGGAATGGGGAACAAAGGTCTTTGACTTCGGCCGCAGCGAGGTTCGCTGCTTCCTCATATCCTCCGCCATGTACTGGCTCGAACAGTACCACATAGACGGCATCCGCGCCGACGCGGTAAGCTCCATGCTCTATCGGGATTACGGCAGGCAGGGTCAAAACTGGGAACGCAACCGCTTCGGCGGGCGGGAAAACCTCGAAGCCGTTTCCCTGCTCCGTTCCCTGAACGCCGCCGTTGCCGAAAGCTACCCCGGCGTTATGATGATAGCCGAGGAATCCACCGCATGGCCGGAGGTCACAAAGTCCGGCGGCCGCGGACTGGGCTTCACATTCAAGTGGAATATGGGTTGGATGAACGACACCCTCGCCTATATGTCCCTCGACCCGGTTTTCCGCGCCTACAACCACGATAAGCTCACCTTCGGGCTGGTGTACGCCTTCTCCGAAAGCTACATACTCCCCCTCTCTCACGACGAGGTCGTTCACGGCAAAAAATCCCTCATAAACAAGCTCCCCGGCAATTACGAGGAGAAGTTCGACGGAATAAAGACGCTTTTCGCCTATATGACCTGCTACCCCGGCAAAAAACTGCTCTTTATGGGGCAGGAATTCGGGCAGTTCATCGAATGGGACGAGGACAGGGAAATCGACTGGCTGCTTTTGCAGTACGAAAAGCACGAAAAGCTGCAAAAATTCGTCCGCGTCCTGAACCGCCTGTACCTCACCCGCAAGGAGCTTTGGAACGAGCCGGAGGGCTGGAATAATTTCGCGTGGGCAAGCTGCGACGAGGCAGGGCGCAACGCCGTGGCGCTGCGCCGCACTGACTCCTCCGGCGAGCTGCTCTGCTTTTTCAGCTTTTGTCCGAACCCGAACCTGAATTTCACCGTCGGCGTGCCGGAGGGCAGCCGTTGGCAGCTTATTTTGTCCTCCGACGACGAACAGTTTGGCGGCGAGGGCGCGGTGCTTCCCGCCGCGCTTACGGCGAAGCCGCTTTCGGCGGCAGCCGCCGAGGCTTACGCCAAAGCGCCGGCAGCGAACGCTGCCGAGCCAGGCACTGCGGCAGTCGCCGCCGAAGCGACCGCGGCGAATTTTGTCCCTGTACCGCAGGAAATCTGCGGTCAACCCGCCGCGGTGAGCATCGACCTTCCGCCCCGCTGTGCCGTCATTTATAAGAGGATTTACAGATAACGCAAAGCCGACGCGCCCGTGCTCAACTTATAAAAATGCGCCGCGCCGCACCCTGATTTTTCATAAAGGAGCGTGCTCAAAAATGAAAAGAAAGATTTTATCCGTGCTCTGCGTGCTCATGGCGGTGCTCATGGCGCTGACGGCGCTTGCCGCCTGCGAAAAAACTCCCGCCGGAGCAGAAAACAACGGCGGGAGCGGAGAGAGCGTGAGCACCGCCGAAAGCAGCGGGGAAAGCAGTGAGCAAAGTGCCTTAAACGAAAGTAAAAATTCAAGCATAATTATTCCGGATGAGCCTTATGAAAATGAGCCGGAGGAAAGCAAAAAGGAATATGTTCCTTCTGTTACTCCGGGCAAGAAAGCTTCTGTGCAAGCCGATTTTTCTGATTTGCGAGAGTTTGTTCTTTCAAAAGAATCCGCACAGCTTGTGCTTTCCATGACCGATGGCAGCTTTTATTCGGCGGAGCCATGCGCCTATTACGGAAGCATCGCAACATACCAGCTTTATAACGGAACCGACAGAGATTTCTGCACGTTCCGCATTGAAAAAAACGGTGAATACACAATGGAAGCGCTTGCCTGCCGCGAATCGGAGATTGTTTCCGGGCTTGAGGGCGAATTTTATCCGACACAGGGTGACGGATATCCGGCAGAAGCTTTTTCTTCATATGAATTTTACGATATTTTACCCGACGACTGCGACCTTGATTTTGCCAAAAAGGTTGAATATGTCATAACCGCGGTTGGCAGCGGTCAGGCTGTTATAAGCGAAGATCATATTCGCCGAATGCGTGAAGCGGCGGAAAGCGTTAAGTTGCTTCCGATTGAACGCTTTACCACGAGCACCTATGGTCCGCTGTTTATTTCAAACAAGGTTTCTTATTATGAAAATACGGAGGATGAAGAGCCTTACTGTGTTATTTACACCAATCTTGTCGGCGTAAAAACCGCCGCAGATGCAAGCCGCCTTTATTACCCGGAAAGCCCTGAAGAATATGACGATCGTTTGAGCGATGTCTATTTTGCAATTCTTGACGAGCTATCAAAGAAAGTTCAGTCGCCGTAATAGCCTACTTTGTAATAATGTCCGGGGAACTGTACTGTCGGGAAAAAGTTTACCGGGTTAATTGTATTTGAACTCGTCATTCCATCGCCGTACCATTGCAGAGATGTTTTTGTGTTTCGGAGCAATAAAATTTTAGTTTCATTAGTTTTTTCTTTTTCCTTTTGCTTGCCGTGCAAGCCGTGTTGTTTCGCTTTCTTTCCGTAAAAATTAGTTAGCGCCGGATTTCGGACTCACCTCCGTTTTTCATATTCAAAAAAATCACCCCCTGTTACATTTGCAAAACGTTTGTTCTGCA
>USFO01000097.1 GCA_900553955.1 uncultured Oscillospiraceae bacterium | reverse complement strand
CTGTCCATAGCTAAAGCTTTTTTTCCACCGGCAGAGCCAGTGGTTGTCCTACGAATATAAAAATAGGCAGCCGTTGCGGCTGCCTATTTTTATGCCTTCTTAACATAGTATTGCGCCTGAGCGTTCCAAAGCTCGGCATATTTTCCGCCTGACTTAGCAAGAAGTGCCTCGTGGGCACCGTGCTGCACTATGCAGCCTGCATCGAAAACAAGGATTTCGTCACAGAACCGGCACGAAGCAAGTCGATGGCTGATATAAATTGCAGTTTTGCTGCCGGAAATTTCGTTGAATTTGCTGTAAACCTCGTATTCGGAAACGGGGTCGAGCGCGGCAGTGGGCTCATCGAGGATGATGAATGGCGCATCCTTATAAAGCGCTCGTGCAAGGGCAATTTTCTGCGCTTCGCCGCCGGAAATTTCGACGCCGCTGGAGTCAAAATCATGATAAAGATTTGTATCAAGCCCATTTAGCATTGTGGCAAGGCGATCGCCAAATCCCGCCTTTTCAAGGCAGGCGGCAGTTTTTTTGCCGTCATATTTTGCGCCTGCGGCTACGTTTTGGCCAAGAGAAAACGCAAACAGCCGGAAATCCTGGAACACCACGGAGAAAATCGAAAGATATTCGTCATAGTCGTACTTTTTGATGTTCACTCCGTTGAGCAGGATTTCGCCCTCGGTGGGGTCATAAAGACGGCAGAGCAGCTTGATAAACGTGGTTTTGCCGCTGCCGTTCATGCCTACAACCGCAAGCTTTTCCCCTACCTTGAACTTTAGGTTCACATGGCAGAGGGTATATGCTTCCGTGTTCGGGTATTTGAACGAAACGTCGCGGAACTCGATATAGTATTCGTTGTCATCGCGCTTTTCCACCGAAAGAGTGCCCTGATACATGGGGTTTGGAATGTCGAAATACGAGAAGAATCGCTTGATGTAGCCGTGGTTGACAAGCGAAAGCTGAAGCGTGCTCACAACGCCGGAAATTGCGGTGAGCAGCAGCATGATGCAGGAAACGTACTGCGCGATTGAACCAACGGAAACTCCTCCGCCGAGCGCCGCAAATATGAGCAGCAGATATACGCCAAAGCGCAGCATATAGTTCACAAGCGTGGAAATGAGGTCAAGTCCGGCACGGCCGAATGTTGCCTTTGCTTCGCGCTTATAAAGATTGAGCATAAGCCCTCTCGAGAACTTTTCAAGGGACTCTCTCATACTGTAAAGGCGAATATCTTTACCGCTATTGTAGTTGGTAATATAGCCAATATATTTGTCGGCACGAATGTTTTCTTCAACGCAGCTTGAGAAAAACTCGTTCATAAGCTGCGAAGATTTCTTGGTTGTGAACATGCTTATCAGCATTGTTACAATAATTCCGCCAACAAGCGCAAGCTTTGCCCATGCGGACACTGAATCTATGAAGAAGAACGAAATTGTAAGCGAAACAGAAGAAATTATTTGCACAATGTTGCGGGTAAACCTATTCAGGCAGCCTGCAAGGTAGAAAAAGTTGTAACCTGTCTGGGTTTCACTTTGTATTCTTTCACGCAAAAGGGCTACACTTCTGTCCTCGATGGATGAATATGCAAGCTCCATGGCTTTTTCGGCGTGCGTCCATTCGCTGGAATGATAAATTTCTTCAAAGCTGATGTCATAAAGCGTTTGCAGCCAGCCGTTTATAAGGCTGAGCAGCGCAACAATGCCAACAGTAAGCGCCGTATAGGTTGCAAGGGTTTTTATGCCCGCTCCGGCGGCAAGTGCGTCGATAAGGCGTGCGGAAAAATAAATCGGTACATACGGCAGTACCGCAGTGATGAAGCTCTTCAAAATAGAGCTTACGAAGAACTTTTTGTTCAGCTAATAAATAAGCTTTACGCTGCGTGCGCTTATGTTAAGGTGTTCTTTAAGTGTCATTGTTGCTCGCCTCCTTTATAATCGTCGCGGTACCAGCAGCTTTGGATTTCGTACAGCTTCGAATATTCGCCACCACTCGCAATAAGCTCGTCGTGGGTGCCTTCCTCGGTGATTTTGCCGCCGCTGAGGAACAGAACCCTGTCGCAGAACTGTGTTGAAGCAAGGCGATGAGAGATAAACAGCGAGGTCTTCCCTGCCGTCATGTCGCGATAGTGAAGATAGATTTCATTTTCTGCGATCGGGTCAAGGGCGGCGGTGGGCTCGTCAAGGACGAGCACCGGCGCGTCTTTATAAAGGGCGCGCGCCATCATAAGCTTCTGCGCTTCGCCGCCGGAAAGCTCAATGCCGTCTTTGTTCACCTGTTTGTCAAGCTTTGTGTCGATTCCGTCGGGCAGCGAATCTATTTTTGTGCCAAGACCCGCCTTGCGCATACATTCTTCCGCGCGGCGTTTATCAACTTTGCCGCCAAGAGTGCCCGCAACCGTTTCCGCAAGGGAGAAAAACGCCGTCTGCACATCTTGGAATACCGGAGAGAACAGCCGATAGTAATCGTCGCGGCAAAAGTCGTTTACGGAAACGCCGTTTATTTTAATGTCGCCGGAGGTGGGCTTGTAAAGCCCGCAAAGCAGCTTTACCAAGGTGGTTTTGCCTGCGCCGTTCATACCCACAAGGGCGATTCGCTCGCCGGGGCGAAAAGTGAAATTTATGTCGTAAAGGGTGTTATTTTCTGCGCCGTCATAACGGAAGCAGACGTGCTCAAAGGTAATTTCCGGTGCGGAGGAAATAAAGTCGTCCGCATGGGCTTTGCCGCTGCCGTCGCAGTCGGGCAGGTCGAGGTATTCGCGAAAGTCGCAGACCTTGAGGCTTGCCGCCTGCATGTCGTTCCATGCAGCCATAATGTTGCCGATGTATGTTGCAAAGTTCGAGATTGCGGCAAAATAGAGCACAAACTGGTCAACGGTTATCTCGCCGCGCAGCGCCATGGAAATTAGCACGGCATATGCTGCGCCGTCTCGCACAAGGATTATCGCAATATCCACAATGCGGTTCACAAAATTGCGGTAGTTAAGCCTTTTTAGCCACACGTCGCTTTCCTTGAAAAGGTCATTATATATCTCACGCAACCACTGCGCCATGCCGTAAATACGGATGTCCTTTGCGGCGGCAAAATCTGCTGCCCGCTGAGTAACATAGTTTATTTTTTTGTCTACATCGGTGCGCTCGGCGCGGGTATTGTATTCATATTTCTGATATGCGCGGACGCAAAGCCAGTTTATCGCGGGCAAAACGGTCAACAGTACCACAAGCCACGGGCTTACGAAGGAAATAATCGTTCCGAACATAAAATAGCAGAGCACATTCTTTATAATTTCCATGCTTTGAATTGGCATTTCGCAAAGCGGAACTTTGCCGTTTTGCATCCATGTTGCGGAACTGCCGCGGGTAGCAAGGTCGCGCACGGATTTTTTCTCGTACTCCTGATAAAAACAGCTCATGCTTTTTTGCTCAATCAAAAGGCTTTGGCTGTAACGGTATTTGCTCATGTATGCTTCGAGCACGGTTGAGCAGAACCCCCGAAGTGCAGCCGCAGCGAAAGTAAGCGCAATAAGTACGCCAACTGCGACTGCCGCGTGGGCAAAGGTCTGCTTTTGCGTAACTTCCGAAACCACCAGCGCCGGAAGCTTTATTTCGCTCCACGAAATAAACAGCGCAAGCGGCACGCCCGCCGCCATAAGCCAAAAGGACTGCGGCGCGTTTTTAAGCATTCCGCGAAAGCTCCAGATTGCATTGCTCCATGCAGAACGGTAGGGCTTTTTCTTTTGTTCGTTTGTATTTTTCAAAGCGAATCGCTCCTTTCGTTTTTCTATGTCCCGATTATAGCACGGAGTTTTTGCAAAAAGAAAATTCGTGCACCAACTGCATTTCTGAGTGCACGAATTGCAATTATTCCACTGCAGGAACGAGAAATTCGGAAGTAAAAGCGCCGTCCTCGCTGTTATATTTCACCCAGCCGCCGTGCACGTTAAGCACGTTTTCCGCCCGGTGAAGCCCAAATCCGTGAGCACTGCCCTTGCTCGTTTTAAAAAGCGATCCGAGCTTTTGCTTTTTCGCGCCGGCGGAATTGAGCATGTAAAAATAGAGCATTTTGCCCTTCATATGCAGTGAAATGCGGATGAACTTTTTGCCCTCGGCGCTGCGGCAAGCTTCGATGGCGTTATCAAGAAGGTTGCCGATGATAATGCTCAGCTCAAGGTCGGTAAGCGTAAGGTTATCGGGAATGTTCGCGTCAACGGTGACGGAGATTCCTTCCGCTTTTGCGCCTGCGATTTTTGCGGAAAGAATCGCGTCAACGGTGATGTTGCCGGTTTTGAGCAGCGTATCAACATTTTGCAGCGTTTGGTCAAGCTGGTCGATATACGCAATGGCGCGGTCAATTTCACCTGCTTCAAGCTGACCCTTCAGCGCCTGCAAATGGTGATGAAAATCGTGCTTGTATCCGCGCATTTCGTTGTGAATGCTCCGCACTTCCTCAAGGTGGCGCTTTGCCTGCTCCTCCTGCATTTCCAAAAGTTTTAAGTATGTTCTTTTGAGCACGGCTTTCGCCTCCTTTCAGTTTCGCACGATGAATGCGCGGTTTATTTCATCGTATTTTCCGCGTGCAACGGGAACCTCCGTTTTGCCGCAAAGAGTCACCGCGCCGCGCCCGATGCGTGTTACCGCTTTCAGGTTTACAAGGTACGAGCGGTGCACGCGGAAGAAATCTTCGCTAAGCTTTTGCTCAAAGTCGGAGATATTTTCTTTTATTTTGTAGTCGCGGCTTTTGGTATGAATCACTATGTCGTGGAGGAAGGATTCGACGTAGAGAATGTCGGATTCGTAGAGCTTTACGGTTTCTCCCTCACAGGAAATTACCACATAGGGCGGCTCCTCCGCAAGCTTTTCCGCCGCTTTAAAAAGCACTTCGCAAAGCTTATCTTTGGCAACGGGCTTAATCAGGTAGTGCAGTGCGTCAACCTCGTACCCTTCGCCCACAAACTCAAAATGCGATGTGATAAAGATAATTTCCGCGCGGCAACCGCCGCTGCGCAGTCGTTTTGCAAGCGCGATGCCGGAAAGCTCCTTCATCTCCACGTCAAGCAGCAGAATGTCAAAGGCGCCGCCATTTTCATACGCGAACAAAAGCGCTTCCGCACTGGGAAAAGCCTCGACGCTGCACGAAATTCTGCTGTTTTCGCTCCAATCGGCGATTATGCCGCGAAGATATTCGATCTGTTCCTGTTCGTCGTCGCAGATTGCAATGCGATAGTTCACGCGACGCCCCCCCTTTTGAGATTATCTGTATGAATTATAGCACGGCGGCACGCTTTTTTCAACGTCGTAAATAAACAGCAGCTCCACCGTTTTAGGTAAAGCTGCTGTTTGTATTCGTAGGACAACCACTGGCTCTGCCAGTGGAAAAAAAGCTTTAGCTAT
>USFO01000096.1 GCA_900553955.1 uncultured Oscillospiraceae bacterium | reverse complement strand
ATGCCCTTCTAGGGCTTATTCAAGCCTCCGGCTTTGCCGGAGGTTGTGACTATTTAACATTTATCGAAATTCCGAGATCTCTGCCAAGGTCGCAGGTGTACTCAAACTTGAGCACGTCGCCGCGTTCCACCTTGTACTGCCCGCAGCCGTAGTTCGGCGACCAGCCGTTCACGGAATAAATCCAGCCGGAAAGCCCGCCGCAGTCAAACTCATAGAGATTATAAATTCCCTCGATGTACTGAAGGCCCTTTGTGCCGCTGTATTCCATGTGGATGCCGTTTGATTTTGCGACCCGGGCGAGTACGTCAAAAACGGTTTCGCCATCGGTGTATTCCACCTTTGTTTCCGGCAAAATCACACCGTCGTCCGGCAGAAAAGAGTATGCCTTCTTTTTCTTTATGCCGTTGTCGATAGCGGTTTTGCAGTTTATGCTGATATAGCATATATATTCGTCGGGACGGCTTTCAGGCTCGTTTCCGGCGGCTTTTTTTGCCGCTTCAATTTCGCTTTCGGTAAGGAGCCAGCCTCCGGTTTTGCCGCTATCCGGGTCGGCTTCGTTTTTGCAGCCGCAAAGCAGCAAAAGAATTGCAAGAAGAATAGCTATAAGCTTTTTCATTTTTCCGCCTCCGTTTCATCAAGCTTTATTTCGGAATATTCAATGGGTTTACCATCGTCGAACACTACTTTATACCCTTCACAGGGGCGGGGCTGCCACATATAGAAATACTCTCGTCCGCCGTCCCCCGGGAAATACTCCTGCATAAGCGAAGAGATAATTCCGCCGTGGCAGATTATTATGCAGTCGCTTTTGCAGTATTCGTCCATGGCGATTTTGGCGCGGGCGAACATTATGGCGCCGCTTTCTCCGTTGGGGCAGTAATTATGCCAATTGTCTCCGGAAATCCAAAGCTGATATTCGGGAATATCTTTCAGTTCGTCGTATGATTTCATTTCAAAGTCGCCGAAGTTCACCTCGTTGAGGCGTTTATCGGAAATATCCGGCTCCTTGCCGTATATCTCAAAAAGCGTCTGCTTTGTGCGGGAAAGGCCGCTCGTTATAAGGCGAAAACCCTGCTCGTCGGGGTAAATTCCCGCTTCACGGCGTTTTTTCAGTGCCTCTATCCCCTCCGGAGCAAGCGGAAGATCCGTGCTGCCGTAATAAAGACGGCGCTTGTTTCCCTCGGTTATGCCGTGGCGAATAAGATAAATCGTATTTTTCATTTGAGCACCACCGGAATTTTGCAGAATACACGGGTTACATGCTCACTATTCTCCGCAAGCTTTATGAGCAGGCGGCCGTTTGCCTCTCTCCATGCCCGCTCCGTCTTGCCCATGGGAACAACTCCGCAGGAAATATCGTCGGAAATCACAACGCTGTGCTCAAGATTTTTTGCGTGCTCAAAAAAGTGCTCGGCGGGTTCAATACCGTGCTGGACACACCAATAGCTGTAACGCTCAATATGAGAAATGCACTTTTTATCGAAATCAATGCTTCCGTCCTTATCGCAGACGCAGATATCATCGTCGGAAAGGCTAAAATGTTCCTTGGCAAATTCGCCTTTCCCCTGATACGCTCCGCCGATTATAAGTTCCATAAAATCACTCCTTACTTAAAAAAGCATCATGGCGATTACACCGCAAAGCTCCGCCATGGTGGTACCGAGTCCGGTTACATCGCCGGAAAAGCCGTCAAGCTCCTTAAATGTGTATGCGGTAAACGCAATATATCCGAGCACGGTGGCAGAAACCGCCCCTACGCCGGAAATTCCGAAGGCAAACCAGCCGATTGCAAAGCAGGCGGCTAAAATCAGCGCAAGGGTTGCAATATTGCCCTTGCTTATTCCCTGCTGAAAATTGCCGGCGTATTCGCTGTGTCCCATGGGACGCAGCGTGGAAACGCCTATGGCGCTGCAAGCCCTCGAGGCGGTAGCCACGAGCACCAAAGCCCAGAGGTTTTCGCTTCCATCAAAAGACGCGAACGCAGAAAAGTCCACAAGCAGCAGCATGGCAAGGCTCATTACGGCGAAAGAGCCAACATGGGAATCCTTGAGTATTTCGCGCTTCTTTTCAATGGGGCGGCGGGAGAAAACCGCGTCGCAGCAGTCCATAAATCCGTCAAGATGTATTCCGCCGCTCAGCCAGTACGGCAAAAGAGTGAGTATTGCGGCGGTAAAAATCGCCGGACAGCCGAAATGGCGCATGAGCACGCCCACTCCCGCCCAAATTGCTCCGATAACAGTTCCCACAAAAGGAAAAACAACGAGCATAAGCGAGCGGACGGAGTCCTCCCAAATGTGCGCAAACGGCGTTGGTATTGCGCAGAACATACTGAAGCTCATGCAAAATGCCTTGAGAAGCTTTTTCATAAAAGTTCCGCTCCTTTATAATAGATTGTCTGGCCGCAGCAAAATTCCGCCACAACATCACATTCGGCGGCAAGGCGGCAGTCCACCTCGGCCAAGCCTTTGCGGAACGCCTCCACCCATTCGTCGTAGAAAGCCGCGTCGCAATAGATATTGTCGGAAACGAAAATAACATTCTCCGCCGTGTTTGAGAACGCTATAAGCTCCTTTGCGGTTTTATCTGCGGCGGCGTAATTGGTGCTTCCGTTCATATCGCCGAACATCTCGTTGGTAAGCAGCGCGGTTACGCTGTCAACAAGATATGTTCCCATGCGGTCGGTTTCGGGCAGGTGCTTTCCGATGTCTCTGCCCCACTCCACCGTATCGAAGCCCCAGCCCGCGCGTTCGTTTCTGTGGCGGGCAATTCGGGCGTTGTCCTCGCCGTCATGGGGCTCCATGGTGGCAAGGTACCAAAGGTGATTTTCTTTGGCAAGCTTTTTCGCGCAGGTCTGTGCGAACATGGACTTGCCGTTTTTGGATCCGCCGGATATAAAAATCTTCATCTCTTCACCGTAAAATTATCGCCTATGCGAATTTCGTCAAGGTAGCTGTCGTTTATGCTTGCTTCCTCAAAGGTTGCCATTTCGTTCATAATCGCATACGCGGCGTCGAGCACGCGGAACATAACCGGACAACCGCTGCCTTCGCCGAGGCGCATTTTGAGCAGCAGAGGTGCTTCCAAACCGAGTTCATTCACCGCAAGGAGATAGCCGGGTTCAAAGGAAGCGTGGGAGGCTATAAAGTAGTCCTTTGCAGCGGGACAAATGCGTGCGGCGGAAAGCGCCGCCACAACGGAGATAAATCCGTCGATTACCACGGGTATTTTGTGCTCGGCAGCTCCGAGGAACACACCTGCCATGGCGCATATATCAAGTCCGCCGACCTTTGCAAGCACGTCAATGGGATCATTGGGGTTCGGCTTATGCTTTTCGATGGCACCGTCTATAACCTCAAGCTTATGGCGGTACGCATCCTCAAGCAGACCGCCGCCCTTGCCGGCAGTTACTGAGGCGGGCTTTCCGGTGAATGCGGAGAGCACCGCCGCAGAGGTGGTGGTGTTGCCTATTCCCATTTCGCCCACGCCGATGACGTCAACGCCGTCCTCGGCGCATTTATCCGCCATTTCAAGTCCCACGCAGATAGCCTGCTCCGCCTGTTCCCTTGTCATAGCGGGTTCAAGATAGAAGTTTTTCGTGCCGTAGGCGATTTTTCTGTTCACAATCGCAGGACAGTTATAATCGCTCATAACGCCCACATCCACAACAACGACCTCATCGCCGAAATGCTTCGCCAGCGAGGACGCGCCGGTCAGCCCTCTGGTGAGGTTTATGGTCTGGGAAAGAGTTACGGACTGAGGTGTGCAGGATACACCCTCGTCGCATACGCCGTTATCGGCACAGAGTACGATTATGCGGCATTTTTCCGCTTTGTTATGTATTTTTCCGGTCATTCCGGCAACGCGAATTGACAAATCCTCCAAAACTCCGAGGCTTCCGGGCGGCTTTGCAAGCTGCGCCTGGCGCTCCTTTGCCTTGTCCATAATATTTTTGTCTGCGGGCTTTATATTGCTGCACGCAACTGCTATTCTGTCGTTCATAGCAAAAAAATCCTCCTTGCGGAACGTTGATTATCTTATTGTAGCACATACCACGGAATATTTCCATAGTGCATTTTCAAAATAGCAGAAACGGAAGCATATAAGCAAAAACACTGCTTAACCGGCAGTGTTTTTTGCTGAATTATTTTTTGATTATTCGACTATAAGCTTTTTGAAAATCTTTTTACCCTTTTTGAGGATAACCTCGCCGTCAAATGCAGCTCTTTCGACGGCGGCGAACACGTCAGTGATTTTCTCGTCATTTACGGTGATGCCGCCCTGCTCGATAAGACGCTTGCCCTCGCCCTTGGATTTTGCGATACCCGCTTTGATAAGCGCATCGGTTACGGCGATTTTGCCGTCTGCAAAATCGCTTTCGGAAAGAGAAACGGTGGGCATATTTTCGCTGGAAACGCCTGCGGAGAACAGCGCATGGGAGGCTTCGAGAGCTTTGTCCGCCTCCTCCTTGCCGTGAACAAGAGCGGTAAGCTCGTGAGCGAGGATTTCTTTCTTCTCATTTATGCGGCTGTCGTCCCATTTGTCCATTTCATCAATGGTTTCAAGAGGGAGGAACGTGAGCATACGAAGGCATTTCATAACGTCGGAGTCCCCGATGTTGCGCCAATACTGATAGAACTCAAAGGGAGAGGTCTTTTCCGGGTCAAGCCAAACCGCGCCCTTGGCGGTTTTGCCCATTTTCTTGCCCTCGCTGTTGAGCAGCAGGGTTATGGTCATGGCGTAAGCGTCGTCGCCGGTCTTTTTGCGAATAAGCTCCGTGCCGCCGAGCATGTTGCTCCACTGGTCGTCGCCGCCGAACTGCATATTGCAGCCGTAATGGGTATGCAGATAATAGAAGTCGTAGGACTGCATAATCATATAGTTGAACTCAAGGAAGCTCAGACCCTTTTCCATGCGCTGCTTGTAGCACTCCGCACGAAGCATATTGTTTACGGAGAAGCATGCGCCCACATCCCGGAGCAGCTCGATATAGTTGAGCTTGAGCAGCCAGTCGGCGTTGTTTACCATAATTGCTTTATCTTCGCCGAACTCGATGAAGCGTTCCATCTGTTTGCGGAAGCAGTCGCAGTTGTGCTGAATGGTTTCTGGAGTCATCATAGAACGCATATCGGTTCTGCCGGAGGGGTCGCCCACATATCCGGTGCCGCCGCCGATAAGCACAACGGGCTTGTTGCCCGCCATTTGAAGGCGCTTCATAAGGCAAAGAGCCATAAAATGTCCCACATGCAAAGAGTCCGCGGTGGGGTCAAAGCCGATATAAAATCTCGCTCCGCCGTTGTTTATAAGTTCTTTTATTTCTTCTTCGTCGGTAACCTGTGCTATAAGCCCGCGGGCTTTAAGCTCGTCATAAATGGTCATTTGTTTTCCTCCGTTTGTATATTTTTTGTTTGCTTAATAAAAAAAGCCCTCCGTCGGAATATCCGACAGAGGGCGAATTAT
>USFO01000095.1 GCA_900553955.1 uncultured Oscillospiraceae bacterium | reverse complement strand
TATGGCGATAAAGGCTCCCGCCGCCATGAAGTTCGCCCTCGGCGAAAATCCGAAGAATACATACCACGGAAAAGACCAGTCCCCATCCACCAGAATGGCGACGGCGGCAATAATCCGCGAGCAGCTTATGAAGGCGCGGCGCTATATGCAGGACGCGGATGCTGCGGAGGGAGACGAGGATGCCGACGAGCCGGAATTCGATATGAAAAGCGAGGCGCTCAGCGCCGTGCTCAAGGGGGAAGTGCAGGCGCATTTCCATGCTCACAGAGCGGACGATATTTTCACCGCCGTGCGTATAGCAAAGGAATTCGGGCTTGACGCGGTGCTCGTTCATTGCACCGAGGGACATATAAATCCGGAGAAGCTGGCGGCGGAGCATATTCCCGCCATAGTGGGGCCCATTATAGCGACCCGCACGAAGCCGGAGCTTGCCAACCAGACGGAGGCGACCGCCGCCGTGCTCAAAAAAGCCGGAGTGGAAGTGGCAATTTGTACCGACCACCCGGAGGTTCCCATAAAATATCTGCCGCTTTCGGCGGCGATTGCCGTTCGCTACGGAATGAGCCACGATGACGCAATCTGCGCCATAACAAGCGTTCCGGCGAGGATATTGAAGCTTGACCGCAGAATAGGCTCTGTTGCGCCCGGTATGGACGCGGATATAACCGCCTTTGCAGGGGATCCTCTTTCCGTTTACGAGGAACCGGTTTGGGTGGTCGCCGGAGGCAGAATTGTAAAGAGAAGCTGACTTTTTCTTTGACAAATTCCCCGAAATTTAATATAATAAAAGCAGAAAAACTCGAAGGGAGATTAAAGCAATGATAATTACAATAGGAAGACAGTTTTGCAGCGGCGGAAGCGAGATCGGTCTGAAGCTTTCCGAAAGACTCGGAATACCCTATTACGACAAAAATCTCTACGAGTACGCCGCAAAAAACAACGGCTTCAGCGCAAAATACGTTCGTGAAATAGAGGAGACACCCACCGGAAGCTTCCTTTATACCATGGCTATGTACCCCTACACGGAGTTCGGTATGGACAATATGATTCCGGCGGGCATTATGATTTCCGCGGATCAGACGAATTACATAATGGAAAAGGCAAAGGAAGGTCCCTGCATTTTCGTCGGCCGCTGCGCCGATAACGTTCTGCGCGACCGTGACGACTTGCTCAACGTGTTCATTTATTCTGATGTAAAAACCAGAATAAAGCGCGCCGTGGAGCGTTACAACATATCCGAAAAGGAAGCGGCAAAATCCGTTCAGCAAACGGACAAATACCGTGCATCCTACTACAACATGAGCTGCCACAATAAAAAATGGGGGATGAAGGAAAGCTACAACCTCATGCTTGACAGCGGCAGGCTTGGCATTGACGGCGTTGTGGACATAATCGAAAAGGCGTACCGTTTAATGGCGGAAAAGGAGCAGCCGAAAGCGGAAGCTCCGGAAAAGCAAGCATAATATAAAGCGCCCGAAGGAAAAGTTCGGACGCTTTTCACAAAAGCAGTATTTTTTTATCACATTTTCGTGATAGAATTTAATCAAATAAATCCGAGCACGGAGGAAAACGCTATGCTTGACTGCATTATAAACATATTTACCGATATCGCAGACTGTTTTCTCGATATGGGAATAAACAGGCTTGTTGATAGGTTTTCCAAAAAGAAATAAAATATCGCCGTGGCTTTTGCGCCGCCGATATGCTTTCCGCCGGGAACTCGCCGCGCGCGGGTTTGATGAATTATGTGCAAAAAATCCTCCCTATGCCGAAGCGCAGGGAGGATTTGTTTTTTTATGCAGTCGGCAGCTCCGCAAAGAAGGTGTTCATACCGTTTTTGCTCTCCGCCCAAATTTTTCCCCGGTGGCGGAGCACAACGCTCTCCGCAATCGAAAGCCCCAGCCCGAAGCTGCCGTCCCGGCTGCGCGCCTTGTCGGTGCGGTAAAAGCGCTTGAAGATATTTTTTAGATCCTCCGGGGCTATGGGCTCGCCGGTGTTCGCCACAGAAAGACGGCAGCGGCTTTTGCCGCAGCGCTCCAGCTTTACCACGGCGCTTCCGGGCGCAAAGGCGTATTTCTGCGCGTTGTCAAGGAAAATTTCAAGCACCTGACGAAGATGCTCCCTGTCGCCGTTTACAATGATATTGTCCTCAATCTCCGAGGAAAGCTCGATGCCTTTTTCAAAGAAAACCGCCTCAAAGGGAAGAACCGCATTTTTGACGGTACTGCTGAAATCGAATTTTTCAAAGGCAGGGAGATTTGTGCCGCTGTCGGCTCTGGCAAGCTCCAAAAGCCGCTCCGTCAAGCTACGCATCTGCTTTGACATAACAAGAATGTTTTCCGCAAAGCCGCTGCGGCTCTGTTCGTCGTAATCCGGGTTTTGCAGCAGCTCGGCGCTGGTCATAATCACGGTGAGCGGGGTTTTCAGCTCGTGAGAAGCGTCCGCCACGAACTGCCGCTGCTGCCGCCATGCGGTTTCCACTGGCTTTATCGCTATGCGGGCAAGCAGCGCGCTTATTCCGAGGAAAACAAGGAACGCGCCTCCGCCGATGAGCAGCAAAATTCGCAAAAGGCTTAAAAGCGTGGCTTTTTCGCTGGTCGTATCCGCAAAAACAATGGAAACGCCGCCTCCCGATGCGGTTCGATAAAAGCGCAGGTTGTAATCCTTTATGACGCCGACGGAATTTTCCGAAAGCAGAGCCTCCCGCAGAAGCTGTTCGAGAAAATCTCTGTCGGAAAGATCGTAATATCCGCCGCCCGCAGCTATTATGTCGCCGCGGGAATTTATTTTAAGTATAAAATAGGGCAGGCGAACGCTGCCGCCCTGTTCGCCTATGTCCATAAGGTAAAGGGGATCCTCGGCTATGGACTGCATCATGGAAACGCTTTCGTCCTCAAGGCTGACTCTTGTGAAGTGGTACACAAAGCCGAAAACCGCGGAAAGTATAACCGTAACAAGCAGCATATTGATAAGAATAAACTTTATACGGAGCTTTTTCAGCACTTATTCTCCACCTCCAAACGATAACCCAAGCGGCGTACAGCCTCTATGCGAACATCGGAGCCGATGGCGGCGAGCTTTTTTCGAAGAAAGCCCACATAGACCTCCACATGATTTTCCACCGCGCTTGAATCATAGCCCCAGACCTTCGCCAAAATGACCTCCTTTGAAAGCACGGAATCTTTAGATTGCAGCAAAAAGCGCATTACGTCGAATTCCTTTGCAGAAAGACGAACGCTGTTTTCTCCGCAGATAAGGGTGCAGGAGGAAAGGTCAAGGGAGGTGTTGCCGAGGGAAAGCTCATCCACCTGATTCCCCTGCCGGCGGAGGAGCGCATTTACGCAGGCGAGCAGCTCCCGGCTGTCAAAGGGCTTTGTAAGGTAGTAATCCGCGCCGGCGTTCAGCCCGCGAATTCTGTCCTCCAAGCCGGAGCGGGCGGTGAGCATGAGTATGGGCGTTCCGCAGCGCTTGGCACGCACGCTTCGAGCCACCTCGAAGCCGTCCATCTTCGGCATCATCACATCAAGTATAAGCAGGTCATAAACGCCGGTTTCGGCATATTCCGCGCCGCTTTCGCCGTCGTAAACGCACTCCGCGTCGAAGCCTTTCTTTTCAAGAAGAGCCTTGAGCGAATCTGCCAAAAGCTTTTCGTCCTCTATAATAAGTATCTTCATAGGAATTACCTCTTTTCGTTATCATTATTATAATAGCCTTGCAAGCTGAAATAAAGCTGAAAAAATTAAATTTTTTCGGCAAAAAATATGCAAAGTTTATTTACATTTTGTTCAACGGATTTTTCAGCTTGTTTTAAGCTTTCGGGAGTATGATATAGCCACAGTAAGAAAAACGAACGCCGCAAGGCGGTCATAAATATAAAACGGAGGCTTTACTATGAACGAAGAAATGAATAACTACGAAAACAGAAGTTCCGAACAGAACTATGAAAATCAGCATGTAAGCTACAACAGCTATGTGAACGAAGAAAACGCAAACGCGAATGCAAATTACGGCGCGAACGCAAATTACGGCGCACCCTTTGCACAGCCCAATCCGACTCAGGGCTTTGAAAAGCCGAAGAAGCGCAAAAAAAGCGGCGTTGCCATGAAAGCCGCCGCACTTGCGATATGCTGTGCATTGGTGGGCGGCGTTTGCGGCGGCGCTCTCGGCGCAAAGCTCGTTCCCGCAGGGAACAAAGCGTCGGGCAGCTCAACCGTTCTTCAGGGCAGCAGAGAAAACACCGTCCTTGATGTGAAGAACATCGACACCTCGAAGCAGCTCACCGCCGCAGAGGTCTACGCACAGAATGTGAACTCCACCGTGGGCATCACCACCTCGATAAATTCAACCAACTTCTGGGGATATACCACAACGGCGGCGGCGTCCGGCTCCGGCTTCATCATTTCGGAGGACGGCTATATTATAACCAACTACCATGTTATTGAGGGTGCATCATCCATAAAAGTCACCACATATTCCGGCGACAGCTATGACGCCACCGTTGTGGGCTACGACGAAAGCAACGATATTGCGGTGCTCAAGGTCAACGCAACGGGACTTTCTCCCGCGGTAATCGGCGATTCCGACAATATGAACGTGGGCGACAGCGTTGTTGCCATCGGCAACCCCTTAGGCGAGCTTACATTCTCCCTCACCTCCGGTGCGGTGAGCGCTCTCAATAGAGAAGTGACTCTTTCGAACGGTGTTACCATGGATCTTATCCAGACCGACTGCGCCATCAACTCCGGCAACTCCGGCGGCGCACTCTTTAATATGTACGGCGAGGTTGTGGGCATCACCAACGCGAAATATTCCAGCTCCTCCAACTCCGAGGCTTCCATAGATAACATCGGCTTTGCAATTCCCATGAACAGAGTTTACGACATAGTCAAGAGCATCATCGAAAAAGGCTATATCGCAAAGCCCTATATCGGCGTTTCCGCTGCAGATGTAAGCGCAGAAACTCAGGCATACGGTCTGCCGGAGGGCGCGGCAATAAAGAGCGTTTCCGAGGACGGCCCCGCAGCAAAAGCGGGTCTTCAGGTGAACGACATTGTAACTAAAGTGGGCGACAGAAAAATCACCTGTGCAAACGACCTTGTGGACGCGGTAAGCGAGGCCTCTGCCGGCGATTTGCTCAAAATGACCGTTTATCGCAGCGGCAGCACCGTTGAAATCGAAGTCACCGTGGGCGAAAAGGTTCAGTCCGCACTTGCGAACGAGCAGACGGAGCAGAATGAGCAGTATCAGCAAAATCAGCAGTATCAGCAAAATCAGCAGGGAGGAAGTCAATACGGCTACGGATTTCCCGGCTTTGGCGGAGGTTTCGGAGGCTTCGGCGGCTGAGCATAAAAAGCTTTTCATAATAACACATACAGAAAATCCCCGTGCTCAAAACGAGCACGGGGATTTTTGCAGAGACACAAAAAACGCTCCCGAAAAGGGAGCGTCAGCTTGTCGAAAAGCTTCGTTTTCCGCCAAGCTGACTTGAACAAAAACGAAAGACACCCCTGATGGGTT
>USFO01000094.1 GCA_900553955.1 uncultured Oscillospiraceae bacterium | reverse complement strand
CCGCTGCCGTCCGCAAGTGCGAGAGCGAATAGCCGAAGCACGAGCGGCTAACGGCGAGGGAGCCGAGAAAACGGCGCGCACACATTAGCTTTTTGCCCAAAGGGCAAAAAACTATAACCCGCGGCAAAACCGCGGATATAACTAAAAAAGCAGCCCTCCGGCGAGGGCTGCTTTTGCATTCAATTAAAATTCCACGTCCTGAAGCTTAATCAGCGTTGCGATATAAACCTTCAGCGCTTCAAGGAGCCATTCCACGCAGGCGGCCTCGTCCACGCCGTGGATGGAGCCGGCGAAAGCGGGCATCGGGCGCTCCGGGTGCTCCGGACCGAAGGAAGCCGCATTCGGGAAGTGGCGGGCGTAGGTTCCTCCGCCCATGGTGAAGGTCTTTGCACTCTCTCCGGTGACCTCGTTGTAGGTGCTCAGGCAGGTCTGAATAGCAGGGCTGTTCGGGTCGATGTAGAACGGCACAACGTCGTCCTTGACAACAACCTCGGCAGCGCCGTTTGCCGCATGCTCAAGCGCCTTGGTGAGCTTTTCGCCGTCGGTGCTCGTCGGATAGCGGGAGTCAACGCTCTGCCAAATCCTGCCGTCAATTATGCGAATCATACCGCCGACCATGGTAAGGGGCGTAAAGCGCCCGTCTGCGGAGGCAGCGCCGACGCCCTCGCCGTAAGGGGAGCTGTGGAGCTTTTTGAGCACGGTGAGGAACTCGGCTTCCTCGGCGGAGCAAAGCTCGTTATCGAGAATAAAGCTCACCAAAACGCCGATGGCGTTCACCGTGCCCTCCGGCAGGGACGCATGACCGCTTTTGCCGGTGGCAACAAGGGTGATTTCGCCGTTTTCGGCGGTAACGGTGACGCTTTCGGTGCTCGCGGGCAGCTTGCCGCCGCATTTGAGCACGGCGGTGGCTTTATCCGGAATGGCGTTGACGGCGAAGCCGCCGTTTACGGAAACAATGGTGCTCAGCGGGCATTTGGAAACAAGCTCCGCCTGATAGATGCCCTTTTCGCCGTTGCAAACCGGAAAATCCGCGTCCGGGCTGAAGCAGAACGCCGGTGCGGGATAATTTTCAAGGTAATATTCCACATCCTTCATGTGGGTTTCCTCGTTGGAGCCGAGAAGTGCGCGCACGCCGTAGCGGAGCGGAACATTGCGCTCCTTGAGGTACTTGAGGGCGTAAAGGCATACGATTGAGGGGCCTTTGTCGTCCAGAACGCCGCGGCCGAGAATCCAGCCCTCGCGTTCGCGCATGGTGAACGGGTCGGCAGTCCAGCCCTCGCCGGCGGGAACAACATCCACATGGGTGATGGTGGCAAGGTATTTGTCGCTTTCGCCGCGAACCTCGCCGCAGCCTATGCGGTTTTCAAAGTTGCGTGTTTCAAGCCCAAGCTCTGCGGCGATTTGCAGACCAAGCTCAAGGGCGCGCTTCGGCTCTTTGCCGAAGGGAGCGTCCGGCTCCGCCGGGCCCTCGACGCTGGGCACTGCCACAATGCGGCCTATGTCGCGCACAAGGGCTTCGCGGTTTTGCTCGATGAACGAATCTATATCTTTGTAGTCAATCATTGGCGATTCTCCTTTTGATGTATAAATATCGTATAGATAAAGTATAGCCGCAAACTTTGCAGGGTCAAGGGGGAATTTATGAATTTTTTATACATTTCCGGCGCCCTTGACGCACGGGCGCAGCGCCCCAAAGCAAAAGCAGTCTTTGCTTTTCGCAAAGGCTGTTTTGCTGTTTGCCTGTTATTCACTTTTTGAAAAGTCAAGGGCGGTCGTGTCCGCGCCGCCGTCGGCAAGCTCCGGCGAGAGGAGGTGCATATCCGTCGCATGAACGATGGCGGGCGCCTTGTCCTTTGGTGCGGCGAAGCCGCAATCGCCGAAAAGCAGGGCTCTAAGCTTACCGAAAGCCTCAAAACTCCATTTCGTCCAACTTGAGCAGCAGTCTTGCGTAAATCTTCATGGTCTTGACAAGCTGCGAGATGGCGGCACACTCGTCCGGCTGGTGGATGCCGCCGCGGAAAAGCCCGAAGGGGCTTACAAAGTCGGGGTCCTCCGCGCCGAGGGCGTAGGCGTTCGGCATATTGCGGGCGTAGGTGCCGCCGCCCATGGTGTAGGGCTTCCATGTCTTTTCGGGGAACAGCTCGCCGATGGTTTCCATGCACATACCCACCAGCTCGGAGTCCGCCGGGATGTAAAGCGGGGCGCTGTCGGTGACATTGTAGACGGAAACGCCGTATTTCGCGGTTTCGGCGGTGATTGCGGCGAGCACGTCGCCGCCCTTGCAGGTGACAGGGTAGCGAATGTCGATGGAAAGGTCGAGGACACCGTCCCCGGTGCGGACAACGCCGCCCACATGGGTCAGCTTGCCGCTGGGTTCATCCTCCAGCGGAACGCCGATGGCGGCGCCGTTGTAGTCGGAAAGCACCTTTGCGATGAATCCGAGTGCGGCGACGGCTCCGCCCTTGGCAAGGCCCGCCTCCAGCGCCGCGTTTGCCGCAACGCCGATGGCGTTGACGCCGTTTTCCGGCGTCGACGCATGCACGGAAGCGCCCTCCGCAATGATTTTTACATTTTCTCCGTCAAGGGCGACGCTTACGCGGTCGCGTCCGGCGAGCTTCGCCGCCGCTTCGTCAAAAGAAACGCCGGAAAGCACCAGCTCCGCATGACCCGCAACCACGTTGCGAACCGTTCCTCCGACAAAGCTGACCACATTGGAGCTTTCATTCGGGATTGTGAAATTAAAGCGCATAATGCCCTTTTCGCCGTGGCAGATGGGGTATTCGCTGTCCGGGGTGAAGGTCACCACCGGCAGCCTTTCGGAGGTTGCTTTATAGTGCTTCACATCCTCCATGCCGCATTCCTCGTCGCCGCCCATAAAAATTTCAATGGCGCGGCGGGGCAGCACGCCCAGCTCTTTAAGGCAGCGAACGGCGTAAACGGAAGCCCAAAGCGGCCCTTTATCGTCCATAACGCCGCGTCCTACGATGGTGTCGCCGTCCGGCAGGCGCGTCAGCGCATAGGGCGGGTACTCCCAGTCGTCGCCGCAGGGAACAACATCCAGATGGCCGAGAATGCCCACCTTTTCGCTGCCGGCGCCCACATGGGCAACCAGGCAGAAGTTGTCGCGGTTCTCCACCTCAAAGCCGTAGCCCTCCGCCATTTCCTTGGCGGTTTTAAGGACGGCGGCGCTTCCCTCGCCAAAGGGGAATTCGCCGGGGGCGACGCCGAGGTTCGCGGCGGAGGGCACGGCCACAAGCCGTGCAAGGTCGGCAAGGTATTCCTCTTTGTGGGAATCTATCCATTCATCAATTCTGTTAAACAAGCTTTTATCGAGCATATCAAAGCCCCCTTTATAAAATATTATTACAGCACACATTGTAGCACGCTAAAGAGCTAAAGTAAATAGGGAGAAAAAATTTTTAGCGGACAGGGGACGGCGGTCAGTGCGGAGCTGCGCCTGAATTTTCCGCAAATTCAAAGCGGCTTGCCGAAAAACCTGTTTTCGGCAAGCCGCTTTCGCTATATGTGCTCAGTTAATTTTAACTTCCTCGATAAGGGGAAGAATCATGGGCTTGCGCTGGGTCAGACCGTAAAGGTAGTCGCCGGCGGCGTCACGGATTTTGGTCTTGAGGTTCTGCCAGTCGCGCTTGTTCTCCGAAACGGAGGACAGCAGCGCGTCGGCGACAACCTTCTTCGTCGCTTCAAGCATATCCTCGGAATCGCGGACGTACACAAACCCGCGGGAAATGATGTCCGGACCGGCAAGAATTTCGCCCTTGTCGCTTAGGGTCACGGCGATGACCATAAGGCCGTCCTCGCCGAGATGCTTTCTGTCCCGCAGCACCACGTTGCCCACGTCGCCCACGCCAAGGCCGTCCACAAGCACCGCGCCCGCGGCGACGCTGCTCACTGCGGAAATGCCGTTGACGCTCACCTCAATAACGCGCCCAAGCTCCGGAACAAGAACATTTTCTTCCGGAACGCCCATGGACACGGCGGTGGAGGCGTGGATTTTAAGGTGCTTGTACTCACCGTGAAGCGGGATGAAATACTGCGGCTTCGTAAGGGCAATCATAAGCTTTTCTTCGTCCTGGCAGGCGTGACCGGAAACGTGAATCCGGCTGTACCGTTCGTAAACCACCTCTGCGCCGAGGCGCATAAGCTCGTTTACCACCCGCCCTACGCTCTTTTCGTTGCCGGGAATGGGGTATGCGGAAATGATTACCATATCACGGCTTGTGATGTTTATTTTGCGGTGATCGCCCATGGCCATGCGCGTCAGCGCAGACATAGGCTCGCCCTGACTGCCGGTAGTGACCACCACGGCTTCGCCCTCCGGCAGGCGGTTGACGGCGTCAAGAGAAACCACGGTGCCCTCCGGCGCTTCAAGGTAGCCAAGCTCGAGAGCCTTGTCCACCACCTGCTCCATGCTGCGGCCTGAAACGGCGACCTTTCTGCCGAACTTCACTGCGGAATCTATGGCAAGCTGCACACGGTGCACATTCGAGGAAAAAGTAGCAATTATTATACGACGGCCTTCGGCGTTTTTGAACAGCATATCGAAGGATTCGCCCACAATGCGTTCGCTGGGGGTGCTGCCCGGGCGCTCGGCGTTGGTGGAGTCGGAAAGCAGGGCAAGCACGCCCTTGCTGCCCAGCTCGCCGAAGCGGGCAAGGTCGATTACGCCGCCGCGGGTGGGGGTGTAGTCCACCTTAAAGTCGCCGGTCTGAATGACTACACCCGCAGGGGTGTGTATGGCAAAGGCGCAGGAATCCGGTATGGAGTGGTTTACATAAATGAATTCAACGCTCATAATTCCTGCAGAAACGGTTTCTCCGGGTCTGACGACATTGAGCCTTGCATTGCCTAAAAGTCCCTTCTCCGCAAGCTTCATTTCAATAAGCGCCATGCTGAAGCGGGTTGCGTAAACCGGAATGTTCAGCTTTTGCAGCAGGTAGGGAACCGCGCCGATGTGGTCCTCGTGTCCGTGAGTGATGAACAGTCCCTTGATTTTATCCTTGTTCTCCTCAAGGTAGGCGAAGTCCGGAATTACAAGGTCGACGCCAAGCATTTCATCATCCGGGAACGCCATGCCGCAGTCCACAATGATGATTTCATCCTTATATTCATATACGGTCATGTTCTTGCCGATTTCGCCGAGTCCGCCCAGAGGGATTATCTTGAGGGGCGGATTTTTCGCGGCGAGAGGCGGTCTGCCGCGGCGGCGGCGGCCGCCGAGGGCGTTTTCCTTCTCCGCATCGAAGTGCGGCTGCGGCTGCTTTTTAGCGGGAAGCTGCTTCTGCTCCGGCCGGCGCTTCGACAAAAGCTTTTGCTGCGGCTGCTTTTTTTCCTGCTTCTGCTCGGGCTGCTTTTTCTGCTCCGGCTTCTTTTCCGCGGGCTTCTGCTCCTTTTTGGGGCGGCCTTTGTTCTTCTGTTTTTTCTCCGGCTGTTCGTCGTGGGCATACTGTGTCTCCGGCAGACCGGACATAATCAAATCAAGCTTATCTAAATTTGATTTTTGCTGTTTTTCGCGTTCTGTCTGATTCTTGATAAAAATCAAGCCTCCTTTTAGTGGTTTATATGTAAATGTGATTAAGTTTTGTGATTAAATTTCGGAATGCGGAATGCGGAATGCGGAATGCGGAATAACGCACAGAGTTAATTCTGTGGCTTTGCGGCGGTAGCCGCCTCGGCTCCCCTGTGTAAGGTTCGCACCACGGCAACTAAGTGCGGTTCTCGCCTCCCCTGTGTAAGGGGAGGTGGCAAAACCGAAG
>USFO01000093.1 GCA_900553955.1 uncultured Oscillospiraceae bacterium | reverse complement strand
CTCCTTTCTGTGTTTAACCTCTTTTGTCTTACTTGTGTCATATCTGATTATAATTTATACTTGCATATATATTATAATTTACCTCATAATATTTATCAATCGGCATAGTAACTAATTTTCCGGCAGCTTTTGCCGAATTGCGCTTAAAACCGTTCATTTATATAGACGCCAAAACCGCAAAAATTTAACACTTTTTTGCACTGTTCACAAAATATTTACAATTTGAGGCGTTCGCGTCGTGTTTTGCTCCTATGCCGCCGCGCGTTTCTTCATTTATGGGGAAATATATAAGAATATCCTCTAAATCTCCGCTTGACAGCGTATATGTCCAAAGCTATAATTATTATGTAAAAATATTGCGTTTTTTAACGCAGCGGAGGATTAAATGAAAAATCAGACAATAATCATTCTCGATTTCGGCGGTCAGTACCGCGAGCTTATCGCCCGCCGCGTGCGCGAGCTTGGCGTCTATTCCGAAATCAAACCCTGCGACATTTCCCTTGAAGAAATCAAAAAAATCGCTCCCATCGGCATCATCCTCACCGGAGGCCCCAACAGCGTTTATGCGGATGAAACCCTGCGCTGCGACCCGGAAATTTTCAATCTCGGCATTCCCGTTATGGGAATTTGCTACGGCGCACAGCTTATGACCTATACCCTCGGCGGAAAGGTCGAGGCCTGCTCCACCAGCGAATACGGCAGAACCCGAGTGAAAATCGACCCGCAGGTGAAGCTTTTCGAGGGACTTGACGAGAAGCAGCTTGTTCTGATGAGCCACACCGACCGCATTGTTGCCATGCCGGAGGGCTTTTCCCTTGCCGCCTCCTCCGAGGACTGCCCCTTTGCCGCCATTGTTGACGAACGCCGGGGCTTTGTGGCTACCCAGTTCCACCCGGAGGTGAACGCCACCGAAAACGGCAAAGCCATGCTCCGCAACTTTGTCTATAACTACTGCCACGCCTTTGGCGACTACAACATGGACGATTTCATTGAAAAACAGGTTGCCGCTATCCGCGAGCAGGTCGGAAACGAGCGTGTTATTCTCGGTCTTTCCGGCGGCGTTGACTCCGCCGTTTGCGCCGCTCTTTTGGCGAAGGCCATTCCCGGACAAGCTGTCTGCATTTTCGTCGATACCGGCCTTATGCGCAAAAACGAAGGCGATGAAGTTGAAGCCGCATTCGGCTCCCGCGACCTTACTTTCGTTCGCGTAAATGCCGAAAGCCGCTTCCTTGCCGCTCTTGACGGCGTAACCGAACCGGAAAAGAAGCGCAAAATCATCGGCAAATACTTCGTCGACATCTTTGACGAGGAATCCGCAAAGTACGGCGACGCGAAATTCCTTGCACAGGGAACAATTTACCCCGACGTTGTTGAATCCGGAACTAAAGGCTCCGCCACCATAAAGAGCCACCACAACGTGGGCGGTCTGCCCGAGGATATGCGCTTCATCGGGCTTGTAGAGCCGCTTCGCAGCCTCTTTAAGGACGAGGTTCGCGTCCTCGGCGCAAAGCTCGGTCTGCCCTCCTACATCACGAACCGTCAGCCCTTCCCCGGCCCCGGTCTCGGCGTTCGCTGCATAGGAGCCATTACCAAGGAGAAGCTTGACCTTCTCCGCGATGCCGACGCCATCTGGCGCGAGGAGCTTGAAACGAACCATGTTCCCGCCGACCAGTATTTTGCCGTGCTCACGGATATGCGCTCCGTCGGCGTAATGGGCGACTTCCGCACCTATGATTATACGATTGCGCTCCGCGCGGTCATCACCTCCGACTTTATGACCGCTGAATACGCCCCCGTCCCCCACGAGGTTCTCGCGGAGGCGTCCCGCCGCATCACCAACGAAGTCAAGGGCGTGAACCGCGTGGTCTACGACATCACCGGCAAACCCCCGGCAACCATTGAGTGGGAGTAATCCCGCTTGGTTTTCAGCCGTATTTGAAAACTGTATAAAATTTAAGGCTTCTGTCCAAAATGGGCGGAAGCCTTTTTGCGTGTTCGGAAATAAATGTTCGAACCGCCGGACAATGTGTAGAACAAGCCGCCTCTTGCGGACGGCCGCTGCGCCTTAATAGGGAATAAAGTTCCCACTAAGAGGCTTTATTTTTTGCGGCGTATGGGCTTTCGCACGAAAATGTGCTATAATCAGGGCGTAGGTTTTCCGAAAGGCGGCGATTTTTTGGCGGAGAATATTTTCTATCGGGCAAGGCGGGCGGCCGCAGCGCTTTTCACACGGCGGTGTGTCTGCTGCGGGCGGAGCTTTTCCGGCAGGCAGTGCGTCTGCTCCGAGTGCGCGGCGGGACTTGTTCCGGCGGACGAACCTCGCGGCGATTTCGCGGCGTGCGCCTCCTATCTGTACGAGGGCGCCGCCCGAGATGTGATGCTTCGCTTTAAGTTCGGAGAAGCACCCGAGCTTTACGCCGACACCCTCGCCGATTGGCTTTGCGACGGCTTCGACAGGCATTATGACGGCGAAAGCTTTGATTTTGCCGTCAGCGTACCGTCCTTTGGCGAGCGCCCGCGCATGGAGCTTTTTATCGGCGATTTTGCCAAACGCCGCAGGCTTTGCTACTGTCCGGAGCTGCTTATCAAGACGCGCCCCACCGAAAAGCAGCACCGGCTTTCCTCCGCGGAGCGCCGCACCAATCTGCGCGGCGCTTTTGCGGCAAGCGAAGCAGTCCGCGGCAAAAGCATCCTGCTTGTGGACGACATTTTCACCACCGGCAGCACCGTCTCCGAATGTGCCGGCGCGCTGCTTGCGGCGGGCGCGGCCTCCGTTTCCGTGCTCACCGTGCTCAGAACCGAGGATAAAACAGAAAAAAGCGACAACAGAAAGGAAAAATGATATGGCAAGATCATTTTCTTCAAGTGATGCAAAAAAGCTTTCAGAAGAACATATTAAGCTAAAAAATTCGCTTTCCGCAGGGGCGGAATTCGAAAAAACACTGCGCAAAGACATTGGTACGGCAGTAAGCGAAGCCCTTGATAAAAATGTTCTGTCCCTGCTTAAAACCGTCCCGGTGGATGAACTCAACCGCGACAAATGCGGTTTTCGTATAAAGGCACTGGTCGGAAACGGATACAGTACCGTTGCCGATGTTATAAAGGCTTCCGCATACCGCCTTGAAATGATAAACGGCATAAGCGCAGAGGGCGCAAAAGCCATAAAAAGAGCCGCGACCAAAATTGCCGCTCAGGCAAGAACCGGAGCGAAGCTCCGCATCAGCACCGACAACAAAACGCCTGAAACCACCGCCGTAATAACCGCCGTGCACAAGTATATTCAGTGCCATCAAGCCGCGGAAACCTGCCGCAGGCTGCTTGCACTAAACGGAAGCCAAATCGAGCTTGCCATCGGCGAGCTTTCCCCCGGAATGGGCTCCATAAGGTGGTTCTTTGCGTCCTCTCAGGCAAGAGAAAAGGCCGAAAGCGCCTATAAATTTCTCTCCGAATCCTTCTCCGGCAGCTACGGCAGCGAAGCAAGAGCCGCCATATACGACATTGACTCCGCAAAATTTTCTTCCTCCTCAGACGCGTGGAACAGCTTTTCGGATAACCCCATTTCCTTCTTCAACATTCTCGAGGACCTATGCCCCGGTGTGCTCGGTACCGACGACCCGGTTTACGGCCTTCCCGAGGAACTGGCAAAAGAGGTTGCCGACGAATGCTTCTATCCGGAAGGACTGCGCTGCACCCTTCGCCGCTATCAGGAATGGGGTGTAAAGTACATATTGCATCAAGAAAAGGTTCTGCTCGGAGATGAAATGGGTCTTGGTAAAACAGTGCAGGCAATAGCCTCCATGGTTTCTCTTAAAAACACCGGAGCCACCCATTTTATCGTGGTGTGCCCCGCAAGCGTTCTTACGAACTGGTGCAGAGAAATCAAAAAGATGAGTTCTCTACCCGTCGTTGAGGTTCACGGTTCTTCAAAAAGCCGTTCTGTTCGCTTTTGGAGAGATAACGGCGGCGTTGCCGTAACCACATACGAAACCACCGCAGCCTTTTCTTTTGAAGATGAATTCAAATTCGATATGCTTGTCGTTGACGAAGCACATTATATCAAAAATCCCGAAGCGCGGCGCAGCATGAATGTCAGAAAGCTCTGTACCAAAGCCGACCGCATTCTCTTTATGACCGGCACTGCCCTTGAAAACAATGTTGACGAAATGATTTCGCTTATGTCCGTTCTGCAGCCCAAGGTTGCCTATTCCGCATCGCGCTTTGCCGCCATTTCAAGCGCACCGCAATTCAGAAATGCTATTGCTCCGGTCTATTACCGCAGACGCAGAGAGGATGTCCTTACCGAGCTGCCCGAGCTTATTGAAAGCGAAGAATGGTGCACCCTTTTGCCAAGCGAAAGAGCCGTCTATGAAGAAACTCTGTATACAAACAACTATGCCGCCGTCCGGCGGGTATCGTGGAACGCCGAAGATCTTTCAAAAAGCTGCAAAGCAATTCGCCTTAAAGAAATTGTTGAGGACGCCGCAGAGGACAAACGAAAGATTATCGTTTTCTCCTTTTTCCTTGATACGATACAGCATGTAAAAGAGCTATTCGGCGATAAATGCGTTCAGCCGATAAATGGCTCTGTTTCTCCAAGCCACCGCCAAGAAATTATCGACGAATTTGAAAAAGCTCCTGCCGGAACGATTCTTCCCGCACAAATCCAATCCGGCGGCACCGGGCTGAACATCCAGTCCGCCAGTGTTGTGATTATCTGCGAACCGCAGTTCAAGCCGTCTATCGAGAATCAGGCCATTTCCCGTGCGTACCGCATGGGGCAAACCCGCAATGTGCTTGTCTATCGTCTTCTTTGTGAAAACACCGTTGACGAACGCCTTATGGACATCCTGAAAAGCAAGCAGGCGGCGTTCGACGCCTTCGCAGACGAATCCACCGCAGCCGCCGAAAGCGTCGAAATTGATTCCAAATCCTTCGGAAACATCATTAAAGAAGAAATTGACCGCATAAACAAAGAGCACGTGGCAAGCGAAGCCCCGGAGCAATAGCTTTCCCTTGGTAGATTTCTTCATATTTTTCCGCTATACTGTCTTTTTATAGAGAGCGGTGCTCAAAATTCTGCTGCAAAGCAGCGCCGTGCTCATTTTGAGCACGGGTGGTTTTGTTTTGAGCACTCTGTGCTCAAAACTTTGCTTTTGTGCTCATTCTTTACTTTTTCCGTGCTCAAAGCATTTTTTTCGTATAATAATCACACTTTTCGGAGGTTCACTTATGAAAAACGAATACACCGTCACTAAGAAAATGTATCAAAGTTGGCTTATCACAGCAGGCTTTCACGGCAGAGGGCTGCTTATGTGCGTATCGTTCTGCGCGTTGGCGGTGCTTTCTATGCTCATGGTGCTCACCCACGAATTTGAGGCGTATTCCGTCCTCTACATAGCCGTATTTTTGTGCTGTATCTATACGGCGTTTTTCAAAAACGCCGTTACCGCCGCGCGCCAATACAAAAGCATAACCTCCATTGTGGACGGCGGCGTGTGGAAGCGCAGCCTCTGCTTTGAAAATTCCATCATTCGCGTGGACGATGGCTTCGGCGACGCCGCGGACATGGAAATTCCCTATTCCAAAATAAATTCGCTGCGCGAAAAAGACAATGCCGTTACCCTTTTTCTTGCCGGAGGCGGCGTCGTCTGCGTTTATAAGGACTGCTTTACCGAGGGCGACTGGCAGCAGTGCAAAGCTCTGCTGCTTGAACACAACCCGAAGATTAAAGCGAAGTAACGGTTAGTGCGGAGTTCTGAGAGTCAGGAGTGGAGTTACGCCCGCCTGCGGCGGGGGG
>USFO01000092.1 GCA_900553955.1 uncultured Oscillospiraceae bacterium | reverse complement strand
CCGTCACGGTGCGGCGCAGCGCCGCACCGCGCCACCTTCCCCAAGGGGAAGGCTACGCGCTCCCCGCCGCAAAGCACAGATTTTCCGCAGCGCAAAAAGTGTAGCAGTAGGTTTAGCGTAAACGCTATAACCGGTTGCCGATACAGCCCCTCGGTTTTTTGCCCCGTTGGGGCAAAAAAACAGCTCCCCTTGCACAGGGGAGCCGAGAAAAGCGGGACTTTTTTGTGGAATAAATTATTTGCCGAATACCTTCTCTACGGTGTCCTTGGCAATCATGATTTCCTCGTTGGTGGGGATGACCCATGCCTCGACCTTGGAATCACCGGTCTGGAAGGATGCCTCCTTGCGGGATGCGTTGTTGTTCAGCTCTTTGCCGATGGAAAGTCCGAGATACTCAAGGTTCTCGCAGATGGCGGCGCGCTGTCTTGCGGAGTTTTCGCCGATACCGCCGGTGAAGATAACAGCGTCAACGCCGCCCATGGCTGCTGCGTAGCCGCCAAGGATCTTCTTAATCTGGTAGCAGAACATATCAAGGGCGAGCTTCGCTCTTTCGTTGCCCTCGTCTGCGGCGGACTCAAGGTCGCGGCAGTCGGAGCTGATGCCGGAAATTCCGAGGAAGCCGGATTTCTTGTTCATAAGGTTGGACATTTCTTCGGGGGTGAAGCCCTCTTTGTCCATAACATAGGTGACAACGCTGGGGTCGATACCGCCGCAGCGGGTTCCCATAATAAAGCCGTCAAGAGGGGTAAGACCCATGGAGGTGTCCACTACCTTGCCGTCCTTTACAGCGGAAAGGGAGGAGCCGTTGCCCAGATGGCAGATAACGAGCTTGGTGCCCTCGGGGTTCTTGCCTGTGATTTCAAAATATCTCTTGGTTATGTAGCGGTGAGAGGTTCCGTGGAAGCCGTAGCGGCGGATGGAATACTTCTCATAATATTCGTAAGGAATACCGAACATATATGCCTTGGGGGGCATGGTCTGGTGGAAGGAGGTGTCGAAAACAGCGACCATGGGGGTCTCTTTGCCGAAAACCTCCTGGCAAGCCTTCATGGCGACTGCCTGGGGCGGGTTGTGAAGAGGTCCGAGATCCTTGAACTTCACGCCGATATCCTCGATAACCTCGTCGGTGATGACAGTGGAAGCTTTATACTTTTCGGAACCGTGGAGAACACGGTGGCCGATAGCCTTGATTTCCTTAATGTCGGAAACAACTTTGTTTTCGCCCTCGGTAAGGAGCTTTACAAGCTCTTCAAAAGCTTCTTTGTGGGTGGGGAACGCCACGTCGTATTCGGTTTTCCAGCCCGCAGCGGTTTTGTGGCTGATGTGGCCGTCGATGCCGATTCTTTCGCAAAGGCCCTTTGCAACAACTTCTTCGTTGTCCATCTCGATGAGCTGGTATTTGAGGGAAGAGCTGCCTGCGTTGATAACAAGTACTTTCATTTTTCTGAATACCTCCAAGATAATTTCGTCCCGTGCCGTTTTTTGTTCGCCGAGGGCGCCGCCGCCGGCGGCGCAGCCGCGAAAAGCAAAAAATACTTCCGTTCCTGTTTGACATTCGGGTAACAATTATATATTATTACATTATAGACGAAAATGCAAGACGAACAGCGTTAAAAAGTTTGCCGCAGGCAATTTTTTGGCGGAGCTTGCGGCAAAATTCTCGGCTCCCTCGCCGCCCGCCGCTCTTGCCTTCCCCTTGGGGAAGGTGGCACGGTGCTGTGCCTTGGCACGGCACCGTGACGGATGAGGGCAGCCCGCTAACAGCGGGCTTAACCTCGGCACGCACTTTGACAAATTCTGTGCACGGCGCGGGAGCTGCTCTTGCCTTCCCCTTGGGGAAGGTGGCGCGGTGCTGTGCCTTGGCACTGCACCGTGACGGATGAGGGCAGCCCGCCGCCGGCGGGCTTAACTGCGGTTCGCACTTTTGCAAACTTTGTGCGCGGCGCGGGAGCGCCCTTGCCTCCCTCTGAGGAGGGAGGTGGCACAGCGTATAAAGGATAAAAACGCCGTGACGGAAGGAGAGAGAACGCGAGGCTGCTGCTTACACCAAGGTGTAGACGTACACAAAATGATACAGGTATCATTATTGTTTAGTGCCCGTCTATATCTATACTACTTTCGCACATATTCGGTGTATCTCTCCTTCCGTCTTTTTGCCCCTGCGGGGCAAAAATCCACCTCCCTCCTCAGAGGGAGGCGAGGGCGCTCCCGCGCCAACGCACAGAATCAAAAAACGCAGCGCATTTTTTCACCCTTCACTACTGCTTTCCTGCAGCGCATGCCGTTTCACCACGGCAACGGTTTTGGTGGAATCCACAAGGCGGGAGCGGCGCGCCGCGCCAAGTCCCTCCACCCAAACAACGCCTGCTGAATCCGCAACAACGGCAACGCCGTCGCGCAGCTCCGGCGGGATTTTTTCTTCGTTAAAAAGCTTCTTCAGTGTTTTTGTTCCACCGTGAATATCGGCTCTGTCGCCCTCTTTGCGGGAACGAATAAATGCCACGTTTTGTATTGTATCATAATCGAAGGCATCTTTTAATGAATATTTTTTAAATTTATATGAATTTTTGAAGATTTCAATCGGCAAAAGCTCAATCTCAAAGCTTTCGCCGTTCGAAAGGGCGATTTTGCCCTCCGCAAATGGCTGCTCTTCCAGTTTTTTTGCGGCGGCGGGAAGGATTTCTTTAAAAATCACGCCGTCTTTTTTGCAAAGATATTCATTTTTTGCAAGCTCCCACTGAAAATCGCCGCCGCAAAAGCCGCAGCGCAAACGGCGCACTCTGTTATAATCGGCGGCGAAGCCGTATTCCTCAAAAATGAGCATGGCAGCGGCGCTTTGCACCGCATCCGGAAGCTCGGCGAGCACTTCTGCGGCATAGCCGCTCTGCCGCCTTGCGGCGGCAAGCGCCGCCTTTGCGGCGCAGTCTATATATTCGCGGGCTTCCGCGACGGAATTTTCCAGCCGCAGCAGCGAGCGTTCAAACGCGGGGTTTATCTCCCGCAGTGTGGGAATTACGTTGTGACGGATTTTGTTGCGGGCATAATCATCGATAAGGTTGGTGCTGTCCGTAACAAAGCAAATGCCCTTTTGGATGCAATACTCCTCAAGCTCCGCCCTGGTAAAGCAGATTATGGGGCGGATTATTCTGCCACGCTTTTTCGGAATCCCGCAAATGCCGGAAAGTCCCGTGCCGCGCGCAGCGTTGAAAATAAAGGTTTCGGCGCAGTCCGAAAGGCTGTGCGCCGTGGCGATTTTTGCGTCTGCGCCGAGCGCATCGGCGCAGTGCTCAAAAAAATCGTAGCGCAGCCGCCTGCCCGCTTCCTCGGTGCTCAAGCGGTGCTCAAGAGCGTATTCAGCGACCGGCGCGGAATAAACCTTGCAGGGAATGCCGAGCTTTTCGCACATTTTGAGCACGAATTTTTCGTCGCCGTCGCTCTCCGCTCCGCGCAGATTGTGGTTTACATGGGCGCAGAAAATGTGCAGGTCAAGCTCCGTGCTCAAAGCGCAGAGAATGTGCAGCATCGCAGCGGAATCGCACCCGCCGGAAACGGCGGCAACCACCGAGTCGCCTTTTTCGAGCATGGCTTCCGTGCTCAAAAATTCAAGAGCGCGTTTTTCAAGCGGCAGCAGCTCCGTTGCCGTGCTCAAAGATGTGTTTTCGGTGCTCAAGGGTGTTTTCTCCGTGCTCGGCGTCGGGTTTTGCGTGCTCATCGGTCTTCCTCAATGGTATAAAACTTGGTATGGCGGCCGTCCCAAAGCATAACCGCACTGCCGGTTTCGCCATGGCGGTTCTTAGAAATTATGCACTCCACCGTATCCTGCTCCGGCGCGGGTGCGCCTTCCTGAAGCTGATAGTAGGATTCGCGGTAGAGGAACATAACAATGTCGGCATCCTGCTCGATGGAGCCGGATTCACGCAGGTCGGAAAGCATGGGGCGGTGCCCGGTGCGGCTTTCCGTCGCACGGGAAAGCTGCGAGAGCACGACGACGGGCACGTTCAGTTCCCTTGCCATAAGCTTCAGATTTCTGGTCATTTCCGAAACCACCTGTACACGGTTATCCGTGTTTCCGGTGGAAGACATAAGCTGTAAATAGTCAACGATTACGAGGTCAACATCTCGCAGGCGGCGCAGCTTCGCCTTCATTTCGGAGATGGTGATTCCTGCGGTGTCGTCAATAAAAATCTGCGTACCGCTCAAAATCTGCGCCGTCTGCGCAAGCTTCACCCAGTCCTCGCTCTCCAAATTGCCGGAACGCAGGCGGTTGCTTTCCACCAATGCTTCGCAGGAGAGTATGCGCGAGGTTATCTGCTCGCTGCTCATTTCGAGAGAGAACACCGCGACCTTGCGCTTTTTGAGGGCAACGTTCACTGCAATATTAAGGGCAAAACTGGTTTTGCCCATACCGGGACGGGCGGCTATCAGAATAAGGTCGGATTTGTTAAGACCGCCGATTTTGCGGTCAACGGCGCTGTAACCGGTCTTGATTCCGAGGTATTTTTCGCGGTCGGGACCGGCAAGCTTGTTTATCTGGTCATAGGCGTCGAGGATGGTGCTGCTGATAGGAACAAGCCCGGCGACGCTGCGCCCCTGGCGCAGGTCGTAAATGCGTTGCTCCGCAGAATCAAGTAGAACTTTTCCGTCTGCGCCGCTTTCCCGCGCTTCCGTCATAATTTCGCCGGAAATTTCAAGCAGGCTGCGCAGCACCTGTTTGTCCTGAATTATGCCGACGTATGCATCAAGGTTGCGCACAGAGGGCACAATTTCCATAAGGTGGGAAAGGTACACCTTTGCCTCCTGCTCGGAAGGGAAAATTTCCGCTTCCTTCGCAGCTTCAAGCACGGTGATGAAATCCACCGGCTCGCCCGCGGTGAACATTCGCACCATTTCGGTAAAAATTGCGCGGTGCTGCGGGCGATAAAAGCTCTCCGGACGAAGGTGTTCCACAAGCTCTGCAAGGCAGCCCGGCTCCACAAGAACCGCGCCAAGGACACTCTGCTCCGCCTCGAGGCTATAAGGCATTTCCATGCCAAGCAGCATATCATTCTCTTTTGCCAAAAAATCACTTCCTTGCTTTTACGGGGAAAATGCGGCTCACAGAGCCGCAAATAAAGCGTGCCTTCGGCACATGAAAAACGGATGTGTACCGCCCGTGGCGGCACATTTTTATAGGGATGTGCCACGGAAATAACTGAGAGCGAATCTCGGCGCAATTCTCGCCAAATCCGTTCTCCGCCCTGTTTCCCAAAAATTATTCCGCCACAAGGACGTAAATTTTTGCGGAAACGCCGCTGCCGAATTTCACCTCGGCATTATAAGTTCCGAAAGACTTGATTTCGCTTTCGAGAGAGACTTTTCTTCTGTCAACCTCAAGACCGAACTGCTTTTTTATTTCCTCGGCGACATCGGCGGCGGTTACGGATCCAAAAAGCTTGCCGTTCTGCCCTGCCGCAGAGGAAATTTTGACAGTTTTCTCCTTAATTTTCGCTGCCGCGTCGAGTGCTTCCTGCTTTTCGATGGCAAGGCGGCGCTCCTTTGCGGCTTCTTTCTGCTTCAGCTCGTTAAGCGCCTGCGCGGTCGCTTCCATAGCGAGCTTTTTGGGGAAAAGATAGTTTCTTGCATATCCGTCGGAGGCGTTTATCAGCTCTCCTTTTTTTCCTGTTCCTTTGATGTCCTCAAGCAGTATTACTTTCATTATATTATCTCCTTTCGGGGGTGTTTTTCTATTTTTTGGCGAACGCTGCCGAAATTTACGGCAGCGAACCTGTCGCAAAGTAAAATGCGGCTTTGCCGCAGCGATAATTAAGGATTGCCCGCCGTGCGGACATATTTTATAGAGCGGTGCCACAGAGGTGGCAGAGAGCGAACCGCCGCCGCGCCAATCGCGGCTCAGCCGCCTTGCGAAGTGTGTGCCTTGCGCCGCGGCATTAAAATAATAACCTCGGCTGGCACGAAGTGCCTCCGGCGGTCGAGCATCCGAGGGAT
>USFO01000091.1 GCA_900553955.1 uncultured Oscillospiraceae bacterium | reverse complement strand
AATCCTCTGCCCAAGTATCACTGATATTTTCGATCGGAACGCTTTCATTGACGCTGTCAGAAATCGAATTACTATTCTTTTTTCCTTTTACTTTGAAAACAATTATTTTTTCGTTGGGGTCTTTATAATTCTCTACATCTCCGGTTTTGGTGCAATAAATTTTATACTCTCCTGCACCTTGATATGGCATTGATGCAACCATCGTTACCGTATCGCCGCCGGGGATGCTTTCGGAATAATACACAAAATCAAAGAGAAAGCCGACATTGACTTCATCATTAAATCCGCCTCTCCATGCTGCAAAATTAGTATTGCCATATGAGTCGGTACGCTTATTTGTAATCTCAATCGGAACGGTTACCTTATCGCCGACAATCTCGTACTTTCCGACCTTGACTTTAAATCCGTCGTACTCAAAAGTCGCACCCGCGTGATAATAGCCGTCCTTATCCGGTCCGGAAGAACAGCCCGCAAGAACGCCAAGCGCCATTATCAGCGCCAGAATCAAACATAGTTTTTTCATACTTTTTCCTCCGTGTACTTTGTGCTTATTTGTCCCATTTAATAATGTCAATCTTGCCAAGGAACGGCATGCGTTTTGCCTTGTTTGTGCAAATACCGATAAATCCAATAATTTCAAAGACAAACCCGATTATGCCAATCACCCAGCCCACAACCGGAATAACGAGCGCTATTATACCGCTCAGGAGCACCCAAAGTTGTTGATTTGCATAGAACTTTATGTATTTTGAATCCACACAAAGTCCTGCAATCGTAAGAACCGGCGGCAAAAGCCATCCGATTATCGCAAGAACTTTTCTGCTTGATACATCGTCTTTTTCAAAGACAACTTCTTCAGCTTTCGGTTCTTTCTTTTCTTCTTTTACCTCAACGGTTCCTTTTACTTCTTCCTTTACTTCTGCGTTGATTTCATTTTCAGCCATGACAATTTCCCTTTCTAAATTCTTTTTAATGTGTTACCATAAAAATGTGGTTATAATACCGATTAAATCGGCAAAGTTTCCGCCCATAAGCAAAAATATTGCCACCGCAATGATAATTGCCACCGGGGCGAAAAATCCTATTATATCTAACACCCCTTTCACTCCTCCTTTTTAATACCATTTAATGATGGTTATGCCGCCTATCAATGGGAGCTGTTTTGCTTTTCCCTGACATGCAAAAACAAGACCCATAATCTGTATGACAATGCCGACTATTGAGAGCATTATCCCCAAAACAGGTATTAGGATAATAAAAGAAAGCAAAATTCCCGCCAAGATGAGCATGAGAGCCTGATTCGCGTGGAATTTCAAAAACTTTGACGTTCCCGCAAGACCTGCTATAATTGAAACAAGCGGAATTATGTACCCGATTATCGCCAAAGCCTGATTCTGCGCTATGTCATCCGGAGAAAATTCTGCCGTCCAGTCTTTTCCGCCTGCGGTGTACTCGCTTCGCGGATCTTTCATTTGCGGGTACTGCGGCTGCTCCGGCTGCGCAGAATTTTCTGCGCCTTGCCCCACGGGCGTTCCGCAGTTTGGGCAGAACTGTTCATCATCCAAAAGTTCCAAGCCGCATTTTTTACAAACAAACATCAACATTCCCCCTGATATTCAGTTCTCAGCTCGTAATCGAGTTTATCAATGCGTCAAAGGCTTCCACCAAAAAATTATTAAATGTAGCTTTAGCTGTTCCTAAAGCGTAACTTATAACATAAAATATAACCAGCACGGTTACTCCAATAGCCGCCTCCACCGAGCCGACGATAATTCCGAAAACGGCAAAAATTTTTCCGTCCATTCCGCTGTTTTTGATTTGGTTCAGCGCAATAATTCCCATAATTATTACCGCCGCCGAAAGCGCAAGGCAAATTGTGGGTGCTTCTAAGAGAAACAGCGGCAAAAACGAGGTCACTAAACAGACTATCGAAAGAATGTTGTACTGCTTCTTTATTTTTTCCGCGGTGGTTTTGACTTTTTTTGTAGCGACTGCCGTCCAGTCGGGCTCTTGGGAATAGAACCTCGCGGGAACGGCTTTTATTTCCGCGCCGCAAGCGCCGCAAACCGATTCTTCGCCGCAAACGGCAGCGCCGCATTTGCCGCAGAATTTCGGTCGCACCGTTGGTGTAGCGTTTTCATGAAAAGCAGGAGGCGCATTCGGCGGAATTTTTGCATTTACGGCAAAATCCCTTACTGCGCTGCCGCAAGCGGAACAGGTTTTCTCGCCATCTGCTATGGGCGCACCGCATTTTGAGCAAAAAGCCACCGCTTACGCCTCCTCAATTCCTTCAACTACATCCGGTTTGCCACGAGCTTTGCTCGCAGAGCAGCGTATCATAGCACCAATACAGCACACCAGTGCAATTACGACAAAAGAACCAAACAACAGTATCTTTTTCATTTCCAAACCTCCACTCTTAATTTTTGTAAACCCTGTGCTTATAATGTAACACAACCAATTCGATTTGTCAATTTAAAATATCATTTTTGATAATTAAATATCAAAATTGATTATGTTATTATACAGTAAAGTCATTTTTCAAAGGGGTACGGTATGAGAGAGGATATTGCCGATAAGATAAAAGCCCTTCGAGAAAGCCGCGGCATGACGCAGGCGGAGCTCGCTCGGCAGCTTGGCATAACGCGCTCCGGCGTGAACGCGTGGGAAATGGGGCTGTCCGTTCCATCAACGCAATACGTTGTCGACCTTGCACTGTTCTTCAACGTTTCCTCGGATTTTTTGCTTGGCATAGATTCTTCCTTCACGCTGAACGTGGAGGGGCTCAGCGACGATGACATTTGTATGCTTCGCGCCCTTATCGACCGCCTTAGAAACTAAATTTGAACATAAAAACAGCCCACAGAATTTCTGCGGGCCGCTTTTATTTATACTTATACTTATTCCATAATCATCTTATAAATTTCGCCCTTGGGGTAGCCGGTGGCCTTGGCGGCCTCCTTTGCGGCGGCGGAGGCGGGCTTGCCCTGTTCGATAAGGCTTTTTGCAAGGACTGCCGCCTGTTCCAATGTGGGCTTTTCCTCCGCAGTGGAGGCGGTAGGGGTTTCTCCCTCCAAAATCAGCACATATTCGCCCTTGGGAGGATTTTGGGTGTTATATTCCACCGCTTCGGAAAGAGTTCCCCGCCACGAACATTCGTGGATTTTGGTAAGCTCCTTTACAATGACTATATTTCTGTCGCCGAAAACCGACTGCATATCTTTAAGAGTGTTCAGCAGCTTATGCGGTGCTTCGTAGAACACCATGGTGCGGCGTTCGTGAAGCAGCTCGTGCAGATGCTCCATGCGGGAGGTTCGCTTTACGCTGAGGAAGCCCTCGAAGGTGAAGCGGGACACCGAAAGCCCGGACACCGCCAGTGCGGAAATCACGGCAGAGGGTCCCGGCACGGCTTCTATGGGAATTTCCGCCGCAACGCACATTTTGACCAGAGTTTCGCCGGGGTCGCTTATGCAGGGCATACCCGCGTCGGTGACTATGGCGCAGCTTTCCCCCGCAGCAAGACGGCTCACTATGACTTCGCCCTGTTCCCGTTCGTTGAACTTTTGGTAAATCACCATGGGCTTTTTTATTCCGAAGCGGTTCAGCAGCTTTGCCGTGACGCGGGTATCCTCCGCGGCGATAAAGTCCACCTTTTCAAGGGTTTCCATGGCGCGGGGCGAAAAATCGCCGAGGTTGCCTATGGGCGTTCCCACAACATAAAGCTTTCCCATTTTTCTATCTTCCGTTCTGAATATAATTTATTTTAATTCCGGCGTGACCGCCCTTGCGCCCCTCCACAAGAATGAGCCACGGCTCTTTGCTTTCCGTGGCGTTGTTTACGAAGGTAAGGCGCTTCGGCTCCAACCGGTTTTTTCTCATTTCAAAAATAACGTCCGCAAGGCGTTCCGGACGGTGGCACATACAGAGCCTGCCGCCGTATTTGAGCAGCCGTGCGGAAACCGCCGTCACCTGAGCCAGAGTGCAGCCGCTTTCCCGCCTTGCAAGATCCCGTGAATCGGTTCCGTTCTCCTTGCCCGCTCCGGAAACGAAATACGGCGGGTTCACCGTAACAAGGCTGAAGCTTTCGGCGGGAAAATCCAGTTTATTTAGGTCGGCGCATACCGGAAAGAAGCGTTCGTGCAAATTTCCCCGCTCGACGGTCATTTCGCAAAGCTCCACCGCGCCGGGCTGAATATCCACGGCGGTTATTTTTCCGGCAAAGCCCTTTGCCATCATCATTACCGGAACGACTCCGCAGCCGGTGCACAAATCCAGCACCTTGTCCCGAAATTTCGGCGAAGCAAATTCCGCAAGCAAAAGCGCGTCTCCGCCAAAGGAATATTCCTTTGTGGTTGCCATATCAATGCCGTAAAAATCGTTCCATACAACATTCTGCAAAGCGGGCTTCGCCTCCTTTCGTTTTGTATAAAAAATTCGGCGGGCAGAAAAACTACCCGCCAAAATTTTTGCCGATTATTATTCGTCGAGATCGGGAGCTCCGACAGGGCACTCGCTGGCGCAGGCGCCGCACTCGATGCACTTATTGGGGTCGATAACATATTTGTTATCGCCTTCGCTGATCGCACCGACGGGGCAAACCTCTGCACAAGCGCCGCATTTGATGCAATCGTCACTGATTTTGTATGCCATAGTAAGAAAACCTCCTTTTCAGACTTAATTTAATTTTATCATATATTTCAAAAAAATCAATACTGTACGGAATTTTTCACGGAAAATTCATGGCGAACGGTTCAAAACTATCGGCGGAAATTTCTACTGCGGCAAGCTATGGAAAAACAGCCCGCAGAAAATTCTGCGGGCTGTATTTGTGAACTTTTTGTAAATTATCGAATTTAGGTGTTGCACTTTCGAAATTTTCGGGTCTATATAGGTGAACGCTTTTCAAATTTCCCTTTTGCCCGGAAGGAGTGTATAAAATGAAGCTTTTGAAAATAATTTGTATTGTTTGCATTTGTGCTTTGCTTGCTTCTTGCAATAGCGCATCCGATAATGTATCCTCGGAAAGCATTTCCGAGGTTGAAAGCCACTCTCAGTCGGAAAGCAGTGCTCAGGAAAGCAGCGCCCCGGAAATTTCCTACGAAAGCACAGATCTACTTGATAAAGTCCCCGGCATTGGTGCGATATATAAGAAAACCGCTTCTACTAACGAAACGCACAAAGAGATTGTTGAAGGCAAAAACGGTACGCTCAACACTGCCATAGATGTGCCTGCAACAGTCTATTGGATAACCGACGTAGAAGGTCATCCTCTTATCGACCACCCATTTGATATTGTGTATTATGCAGACAGCAAGCCGCGTTGGGGAGGACGCGAAGACACACCAAAAGAATACCTTGAGCTGCCGGTAATTATGGGTTGTTACCGGGGAGATTTCTACCGATATTATCTTGTGGACGGAACTTTTGTACTGGATGCCCACCGGGGTTATTCCTGCTATGACCCAAGATTTGACGGCGCAGTTTACGGTTATGTATATACCTACTATTACTATCAAACCGCAGGTTGTAAATATGGACTTAATGATTCTAAGGGAAATGTGATTTTCGATCCTGTATTTGCCGATGGAATATACATTCCTTTCGAGGATAGATTTGTCGGAACAATAAATAATATTGATCGGGCTTTGCCGGAACTGGGTTATGAGCTTCTGCTGGACAAAGAAAAAAACATCCTTGCCGCATACACCTCAATACGATTTTGTCTTTTTGATGACGGCTCATACATAGGTCTTGCCGGGTATTCCGGCTATGGCGATGACTGGGGGCATATTCTTCGCGACAAAAACGGAGAGATTCTTAAAGTAGGTTACCGCTTTATTGACAGGGACGGAAACGAAGTAAGTAAATGTTTCAATGATGTTAAAGAATTTTGGAATGTTAATTCCCCCTCCGACATTATCACCGCCGTTGATGAAAACGGCAGCCCCGTCGAAATCAAAGCCTCCGACTACATCTGCAAGCCGTAGCTCCCCCACAGTCACAACCTCCGGCAAAGCCGGAGGCTTGAATAAGCCCTAGAAGGGCATTTTA
>USFO01000090.1 GCA_900553955.1 uncultured Oscillospiraceae bacterium | reverse complement strand
TTTATAAAGAGGTTTTTATATAATATATAAACGATCTGAACAATCCATTTTGAAAGGTGGACTCCCGCTTTGAAACGAGAGATCGCAGAAAAATTCAAAGAAACAGCAACAGCCGTGCTCCCTGTAGCGGGTGTTATTTTGCTGCTGCATTTTACTATTGCGCCTATGCCCAGCGGTATTTTGGCGCTTTTTTTGTCGAGCACGGTATTTTTAATTATAGGAATGGCAATTTTCACCCTCGGCGCGGACATCGGAATGACGCCAATGGGCAACCAGATTGGAAACAAGCTTGTTGAAAAGAAAAATCTGCTGCTTTTCATACTCACATCACTTATATTGGGTATACTCATCACCGTTGCGGAGCCTGATTTGCAGGTTTTGGGCAAGCAGATGCCTGACATGACAATGTTCACACTGTTCGGGAAGGATTTTTCCGTGGGAACGTCACTGATTTACGCAGTCGCCGTCGGCGTGGGACTGTTCCTTATGTTCTCCGTTCTGCGAATCATGCTTGAGCTTGACCTTTCAAAGGTTTTCTTAATACTCTATATTGTGGTTTTCGCCGCGGCGTTCTTAGCGAACCCGGAATACCTAGCCATTGGCTTTGATTCAGGCGGCGTTACCACCGGACCTATCACCGTTCCGTTCATTCTCGCATTGGGCGTGGGTATTGCCTCTGTCCGCGGCGGCGAATCTTCTCAGGATGACAGCTTCGGCTTGGTCGGACTTTGTTCCGTTGGTCCGATTTTGACAGTTCTGCTTATGTCCATGTTCATTAAGGATGAAGCGATTTACGAAATTGCTCCTATTCCGGAAGCGGCTTCCTTTGCCGCCATTGCGAAAATTTATCTCCACGCATTCCCCATATATGCGGAAGAGGTTGCGCTGGCGCTTTCTCCCATACTTGGCGTTTACATCGTGTTCCAAATATTTTTCCTCAAGCTCCCGAAAAAAACTGTTGCAAAAACCCTTATAGGTGTGGTATATACATATATCGGACTTGTAATTTTCCTTACGGCAGTGAACGTGGGCTTTTTGCCCACCGGAACGTTCATGGGCGGCGCACTTGCATCCCTTGAGTACAACTGGGTGCTTATTCCCGTTGGAATGCTTGTGGGATTCTTCATTGTTGCGGCGGAACCCGCGGTGCATGTTCTCACCGCGCAGGTGGAGGACGTTACCGGCGGAGCCATCTCGCGCAAGGCGATTATGGTGGCGCTTATGGTGGGAATGTGCGTTTCCGTCGGGCTTGCCATGACCCGCGTACTCACCGGGCTTTCCATCTGGTTTCTGCTTATTCCGGGCTATGCAATCGCCCTTGGGCTTATGTTCTTCACGCCTAAAATCTTTACTGCCATTGCCTTTGACTCCGGCGGCGTTGCTTCCGGACCGATGACGGCGACTTTCCTGCTGCCATTTGCTACCGGCGCGTGCTCCGCAATCGGCGGAAACGTACTTATGGACGGATTCGGCGTTGTTGCCATGGTTGCCATGACGCCCCTTGTTACCATTCAGATACTCGGCGCGGTTTACGCCGTTAAAGAAAAACGCATGGCGAAAAAATCTGCCGAAGCTATCACAGAAATTTCCGATTTTGCCGAAACCGATGACCTTATCATCGATTTTGAATAAATTCGCCACCAACCCCCTGTATTTTCCAAAAGGAGAAATGAAATGAGCACCCTGACCAATTCCCCGGCGCAAGACCTCACTGCTTCGCACCGCTATGATAAGATAGATATTATCTTTACGGTGGTGCAGCGCGGCCTTGGCGAGGAGGTTATCGAAGTAACCAAAAGCCGCGGCGTTTATGTGAACCTTATCTGTCCCGGGCGCGGAACCGCAACATCGAGTATTCTTGAGATGTTCGGACTTGGAGCGACAGAAAAAGATGTTATTCTGAGCTTTGTCAAGACGGACGAAACCCATGAGGTTATCACGGCGATTTCCGAACAAATGGAATTTACCAAACCCGGCGGCGGAATCGCTTTCGCGGTTCCGGTGCAGAGCGTAGCCGGAATTAAGGTTCTTCAGTATCTTACCACCGCCACTGCGGAGGAGGGCTAAACACATGGATGAAAGAAAGAGCGCGTACGCACTTATTGTAACAATAGTAAACCGCGGATATGCCGATGACGTTATGGACGCTGCGCGGAATGCGGGCGCCCGCGGCGGCACGATTATGTATGCCCGCGGCGCAGGACTGAACGAAACCGAAAGCTTTTTCGGAATTTCCATTCACCCGGAAAAGGAAATGATTTTGATTGTCGCCGATAACGAGCTGCGACTTGGCATTATGCAGGCGATTGCCCGCAAGGTGGGTTTGAACAGCGAGGGCGCGGGTATCACGTTCTCCCTTCCGGTAACGGATATTGCGGGAATTGCCCACTTTAACAAGCCCTTTGAGAGCGAAAAAGAATAAGCAAATAAGCAAGAAAAAGGCTTCCCGAAAGGGAAGCCTTTTTTGGGGGTTAGTAATAATGTGGAATAGCGCACAGAGATGTACTGAGTGCGAATCTTGGCTTCCACTGCTTACAAGGGAAGCCGAGATTCGCTCCGCCGGCGCCATCGTAAAACATTCCGCCAAAAGCCGCAGATAATCGTTGAATAACCGGCGGGAATGTAGTATAATCAGAAAAAAACAAACGGCGGTGAGTAAATGGTCGAGGTTGTGGCGGCGCTTATTTGGAAAAACGGAAAATTTATGATTTGCCAGCGCCCGGCGCACAAGGCGCGGGGGCTTTTGTGGGAGTTCGTCGGCGGGAAGGTTGAACCCGGCGAAACAAAGGAGCAGGCGCTTGTGCGCGAATGCCGCGAGGAGCTTGCGGTGACGGTGGCGGTGCAGGACGAATTTATGAGCCTTGTGCATGAATATCCGGACATCACCATTCACCTGACGGTGTTTAACGCCTACATTGCCGAGGGCGTTCCGCAGCTTTTGGAGCACAATGACATCCGCTGGATTCCGCCAAAGGAAATTAAAAATTACGATTTTTGTCCGGCGGACAACAAAATATTAGAAAAAATCGCAGAGGTTTACCATGGTTAAAGAAATAGTTCACTCACCGATTTTACTCGCAGCGAAATCCGAATCCGCAGTGGCGGCAGATTTGCAGACTGTGCAGGATTTGCTTGATACCCTTTCGGCGCACGCCGACGAGTGCGTGGGTATGGCGGCAAACATGATCGGCGTGCGCAAACGAATAATAGCATTCGATAACATGGGAGTTTATATGACCATGCTGAACCCGGAAATTATTGAAAAATCCGAGCCTTACGAGGCAAAGGAGGGCTGCCTTTCGTTTCTTGGCGGGCCGCGGAAATGTCTGCGATACCGAAAAATAACAGTAAAGTGGCAGACTGGCGGATTCCGGACTATGACGAAAGCCTTTTCCGGCTGGACGGCGCAGATTATTCAGCACGAAATAGACCATTGCGACGGAATACTGATATAAAAATCACCGTGCTCATTGATTTGAGCACGGTGATTTCATTTTGAGCACGGACTTAGCACGACCTACGGCACCTTGAGCACCGATTTGAGCACGAAGCTGCTTGCAGCAAAAAAATCACGGTTGGCGAAGGGCGGTTCCGCTGCTTTTTTTGCCGCAAAGGGGCAAAAAAACAGCTTCCCCGTTCAGGGGAAGCTGAGATTTGCTTATTTGAGCACGGCTTGAGCACCGCAGACATGCTCAGTCGAGCACCGCTTCTGTGCTGCGTTCGTGAGCACGCTTTTTGGAAAAACAAAGGTAGTAGCCTATGGCACAAAGCGGCAGAGCCGCAATCACATCAATGACGGAATGCTGCTTTACAAACACGGTGGAAATGCTGATGAGCACCGCAATAACGGCGGAAATCACCTTATACTGTGGCTTTTGCAAAGCGCGGCAGTTCCAAAGTGCGAACGCCCCCGCAAAGGAGCCGATTACATGGATGGACGGGCATACGTTGGTGTTCGTATCGAACTGATAGAAACCGCTTATCATCCGGGTAAGCAGGTTCTGCCGTTCAAATTCCGGCGGGCGCAGATCCTGACAGGTCGGGAAAAGAAAATATATTATGATAGTCGCTGTGTAGGTGAAAATTATGAAATACATCATCTTTTTGAACGCCGGAATGTCGTAGAAAAATGTATACGCAATGGAGGCGGCGAGCCAAACAAACCAAAACAGGTATGGGATAAAGAACCATTCGCAGAAGGGAATGGCGTCATCCAGCGCGCAGTGCACGGAATAGTATTTTTCGACGGGATAATACCGCTCCACATAGTCGAAAAGCAGCCCGAACGCCGGCCAGAAAAGCAGAAGCAAAATGTGGCGGAACTCGTCTGTATTCAGCTTGCCGAGCCTGAAATTTCTGTAATCAACAGATGGCTTTTGCATAAAAGCAATCCTTTCCGTATAAAATGCCGCGCAAAGCCCTGCCCACGCGGTTACACTCAACGATTATATTCAAAAATTGTGAATAAGTCAAGCAAACCCGACAAAATCCGAAGAAAGTTTACAAATGTTTACGGCGAGTGCGGCTGCGCCGCGGCGGCGACTGAGATTGCATACCAAAGCCGCGGTGCGCACAGGGAAAGTCGAGAACGCTCGCCGTAACCGCGGTGTGTTCCCCAAAAACATAAAATCGAAAGTGAGAAAACGAGAGAAAAATAAAGAAAACAAGCGAAAACAAGAGGATTCAACTTCTATATTAAATTTCTTTCAAAAAACTGTTGACAGGGGCGGTTTGTTTGACTATAATAACACTTGTTGCTTTCGATAGAAAGAAAAAAACAAGGAATATAAGGAGGTAAACGCCATGTCCACCACTATGCCCAAGGCTGCTACCATCGAGCGTAAATGGTACGTTCTTGATGCTGCCGGCAAACCCCTCGGACGCACTGCCGTTACCGCTGCGACTCTTCTTCGCGGCAAACATAAAGTTGACTTTGCCCCTAACGCTGACTGCGGCGATTATGTTGTTATCGTAAACGCTTCCAAAGCAGTTCTTACCGGCAAGAAACTTATCCAGAAAATGTATCGTCACCATACCGGTTATGTTGGCCATCTTAAAGAGATCAACTACAAAACCCTTATGGCCAAAAAGCCTGAATTTGCTATGAAGCTTGCCATCAAAGGAATGCTTCCCGCAAATACCGTCGGCGCAAAGAGCCTTACTCGCTGCCACATCTATGCAGGCGCAGACCACAAACATCAGGCACAGGCTCCCGAAGCCTGGGTACGCTGATTCGGAAGGAGGACGTAAATTATGTATGATACTAAACCCTACTTCTATGGTACCGGTAGAAGAAAAAGCTCTGTTTCCCGCGTCCGCGTTTATCCGAACGGAACCGGCGCCATCACCATCAACGGCCGCGACATCGAAGATTATTTCGGCCTTGATACCCTCAAGCTCATCGTTCGTCAGCCCCTTGAGCTGACCGAAACCGTCGGCGCATTCGACATCGTTTGCACTGTTGCAGGCGGCGGTGTTACCGGTCAGGCCGGTGCAATCCGTCACGGTCTTTCCCGCGCACTTCTTCAGGCAAGCGATGAATATCGCCCTCTCCTCAAGAAAGCCGGCTTCCTCACTCGTGACCCGAGAATGAAAGAACGTAAGAAGTACGGCCTCAAAGCCGCCCGTCGCGCACCTCAGTTCAGCAAGAGATAATTTCTCTTACAAAATGCTCAAAAGCCCTGAAAACACTACGTTTTCGGGGCTTTTTATTTTTGATACTTCTGTTTCTGTTTGAGGAAATTTGATGCTCTTTATCCCCTTTTTAATGGGTTAACCATAGGGGAAAACTTGTTTTTGGACCCATAATGGGTTAAAAAATAGGGGAAAATTTGCCTACTTTCCTCGTTTGGGGAAACCTGTGCAGAGATCAATTTTTAACTTTTAGTGCTTTTGTTTCGGTTTGAATCTCTTTGCCGAAGTTTATTCCCATATATTCCATATCATAAAGTTTAAGACCCAGTTGCCAGTCATGGTAGCTGGGTCTTTTTTTGTATCTGCTGATTCCATAGAACAAGCAAATGAAGGTTGTATGAAAAAATTTTAGAAAAATTTCTCGGACCCTTATATTTTTGCCTTTCTCGTGTTCTACCCCTTGAGGGGATAAACCCTCTCAACTGCACCTTGACAATTAAATACACATTCAACAGGTACATTCCTGATCGGGGGCGAAGGCCCCAGCCGAATGAAGGTGCGCCACGAACTTCCTGCCCGAAAGGGTTATCACGGAAAGCAAGGTTGGTAGCGATTCCGAACCATTCTGAAATATCCG
>USFO01000089.1 GCA_900553955.1 uncultured Oscillospiraceae bacterium | reverse complement strand
GCCCTTAAAAACTGAAAGGCTTGACAGCTCCCCTTATAAATAAGGGGAGCCGAGGTTCGCGCTCCGTTTACCGTTCGGCAAAGTGGGGAGGCGAGGCGGCTACCGCCGCAAGCCACAGAATTGCAGGAGTGCGAACCACGGTTAAGCCCGCTTTAGCGGGCTGCCCTCATCCGTCACGGCACGGCGCAGCGCCGCGCCGTGCCACCTTCCCCAAAGGGGAAGGCTATGGCGGCTGAGTCGTAGCCGACTTTGAGTTTATTCTTATTCAAACAGTGCTTTTGCAAAGGCGTCCGGGTCGAAGGGCTGGAGGTCGTCCGCCTGTTCGCCCACGCCGATAAACTTAATGGGAATACCAAGCTCCTGCCTGATGCCCACAACCACGCCGCCCCGGGCGGTTCCGTCAAGCTTCGTCAGCACAATGCCGGTTATGCCGCAGGCGGCGCCGAACTCCCGCGCCTGATTGAGGGCGTTCTGTCCGGTGGTGGCGTCAAGCACAAGCAGCGTTTCCACGGAGGAGCCTGCGGCTTCTCTCTCGATAACTCTGCCGATTTTCGCAAGCTCGTCCATAAGACCTTTTTTGTTGTGCAGACGCCCCGCCGTGTCGCAGATAATTATATCCGCATGGCGAGCCTTGCCCGCCGCGATGGCGTCGAACACCACCGCCGCCGGGTCAGAGCCCTCGGAGTGCTTGATTATCTCCGCGCCGGAGCGCTTTGCCCACACCTCAAGCTGTTCAATGGCGGCCGCTCTGAAGGTGTCCGCCGCCGCAACGACGACTTTTTTGCCCTCGTCCTCGAACCGCTTCGCAAGCTTGCCTATGGTGGTGGTCTTGCCCGCTCCGTTCACGCCGATTACCATAATAATCGCGGGCTTGCTCTCAAGATTAAGCTCCTGCCCGCCGCGAAGCATTTCCGCAATAACCTCCGCAAGCATTTCCCGAACCCGCTCCGGGTCGGTAACGCCTTCCTTTTTCACGCGGCGGCGAAGCTCGGCGCAAATTGCTCCAGCGGTCGCCGCACCGGTATCGCCGAGAACAAGCGCTTCCTCAAGGTCATCGAAAAGCTCGTCATCCACACTTCCGCCGGAAAAAACTCCGTCGAAAAGCTGTCCGAGAGAATCTCTCGTCTTTTTAAGTCCCTCGCTTATCTTATTAAAAAATCCCAAGGTTCTGCCTCCCTATATCACTGCTCCTCGTCGGAAGCAAGTTTTCTTTCAAGCCACTGTTCCTTTGAAATAAGCACCTGCCGGGGCTTGCTGCCCTCAAAGGGTCCCACAACGCCCATTTCCTCCATCTGGTCGATAATGCGCGCCGCTCTGGCGTAGCCCAGCTTCAGCCTCCGCTGCAAAAGCGAGGTGGAGGCCTGTCCCATTTCCACAACACATTCTATTGCGGCGGGGAGCATTTCGTCCTTGTCGTCAAAGCCGCCTCCCTCGCCCGCATCCGCAGAAACGCCTTTTTTGCCCTTTTCCTGCACCGCAAGCTTCTCTATATCGTCAAGAATAGCCTCATCGTAGGCCGCCGTTCCGCCGTCCTTGATGAACTTCACCACATCCTCAACCTCCTTGTCGCTGACGAAGCAGCCCTGAATTCGGGAGGGCTTTTGACAGCCTATGGGGCTGAACAGCATATCGCCCCTGCCGAGGAGCTTTTCCGCGCCGCCGGTATCGAGGATAATTCGGCTGTCTATGGAGGATGAAACGGCGAACGCCACTCTGCTCGGAATGTTCGCCTTGATAAGTCCGGTGATAACATCCGCAGAGGGTCTCTGCGTTGCGATTACAAGGTGCATACCCGCCGCGCGCGCCATTTGAGCAAGGCGGCAGATAGCGTCCTCCACCTCGCCGGGCGCCGCCATCATAAGGTCGGCAAGCTCGTCTATGATTATAACCACCTTCGGCATTTTTTCAAGGTCGTCGCGGGTTTTTGCAAGCTCGTTGTAGCCTTTTATGTCGCGAACGCCGTTTTCGGCGAAGGATTTGTAGCGCTTGAGCATCTCCGAAACCGCCCAGTTAAGCGCGCCCGCGGCCTTTCTGGGGTCTGTCACCACAGGAACGAGCAGGTGGGGTATTCCGTTGTAAATTCCCAGCTCCACAACCTTGGGGTCAACCATCAGCAGTCGGACATCCTCCGGAGAGGACTTATACAAAAGGGAAATTATCATGGAGTTTATGCAGACGGACTTACCGGAGCCGGTGGAGCCCGCTATGAGCAAATGGGGCATTTTTGCAAGGTCGGCAACCGCCACCCTGCCGCTTATGTCCCGTCCGAGAGCCACCGTCAGCGGCGATTCCGCTCTGCGGAATTCCTCCGAATCTATAAGCTCCTTTATGCTTACAACGTCCACGTTGCGGTTCGGAACCTCTATGCCCACCGCCGCCTTGTTGGGAATGGGCGCTTCTATTCTGACGCCCCCCGCCGCAAGGTTCAGGGCTATATCGTCCGCAAGTCCCGCTATTTTGCTGATTTTCACCCCTGCACCGGGCTGAAGCTCATATCTGGTAACGGCGGGACCCCTGCTTATGTCTATAACTCTTGCCTGCACGCCGAAGCTTTGCAGGGTGTTCACGAGCAAATCCGCATTGTTGCGAAGCTCCTCGGTTATGTCCGCGGAATTTATATGGGGAATGTCCTTGAGCAGGTTCACCGTGGGGAAGGTATAGGGCGGAATTTCAATGTCGTCCATAAGCTCGGTTATGCGCTGCTGCTCCGCCGCGGCGATTTCCCTGTTAAGCTGCTTTTTCTCCTTGGCGTTTGCGGGATCGGTCTGCATGGCGCGGTTTATCAGCGCCTCAAGCTGCGGGTCGTTCTTCGCGTCCTCCATTTGCTCCTCGGTGGGCTTTGCATTTTCCATTTCTTTCTTTATTGCGGCGGCTTCTCTGTCCGCATCCTGCTTTTTCGCCGCGGATTTGAAGCCGTTTATCACGCTGTCAAGCTCATCCTCCGGCATTTTGCGCTCCGGGGGCTTTTTCGACGGCGATTTGAAGCCGTCTATAATGCTGTCAAGCTCGTCCTGCGGCAGCGGTCTTTCCTCCATGGACGCCACCTTGAAGCCGTGAATGGGCTCCGCCGCGGCGACAGTATTTTTCTGCGCCGGAGAAACTGCGGTGACTCCCGCTTCCTCCCACGGAAGCGCCACATCTATGTCGGAACGGGCTGCGCCGCTCTCCCTGCCCTCTTTGCCGAGGAGCTTTTCCTTGCTGCGGCGAACCGCCGCTCCGGTGGCTTCGTTCTGATACTTCACCTGCTCGCCGTCGATGGGTATGTCTATCTGAATATTCTCCCGGCGGGCTGCGTCCGCCGCGCGGTGCTGCTCCACCTGTTCGTTGTAAACATTCTTGACCTTTTCACCGGCTTTTTTTGTTCCGTCGGCAATTCCCCGGAGGGTGGTTCCTGTGATGAGCATGAGCACCGCCGCAATAAGCACAAGCTCCACTATTATAGCCGCCGTTCTGCCCATAAGCGCAAGCCCGGAAACGCCGAACACTATGGAAAGCACGCCGCCGCCCACAAGCTCCTTGCCGTAGTTATAGAGCTGCCCTATTTTGGTGAACACTCCGCCGGAAAGCTCCATGCTGTCCGTAAAAACGGTGGTTATGCCGCTGAGCAGCAGCACAAGGGCAAGACTCTCCCAGCCCTGCGCCCCAGTGGAAAAGGTTGGGCGCTCCATGGTGTTCATCACCGCAAGGTAGATGAAAACAGGACCTATGAGGTAGGCGCACCATCCGAAAAGCCCGAATATCGCGTAGTGCAGCCACTTCCAAAGATGCTCTCCCCCCACTAGGGCAAGCGCCGTGAATATAACGCCCAGTGCAAAGAACAAAATCGCATAGAGCTGCCGCTGATTGGAGCTTTCCTCCGCCTTTTTCGTGGTCTTTGTATTCTTTTTACTCTTAGTTGTCTTTTTTTCTGCCATCTCTATATACTCTCCAAAAAATCCTTTGGTTTTTGTCGGTTATAAATAATGAAAACTGAAAACTTGAAAATAAAAATTTGATGTGTGCCCCGAATGTGAGCTCCGCAGTCTGCGGCGAAGCCGCCTCGGCTCCCTCTGAGGAGGGAGCTGTCGGACTGCATAAAGGATTTGAGCAGTACGACTGAGGGAGAGATACACCGAGTATGTGCGAAAGCAGTAGGCATAGCCAACAGCAAAAGCAAATGACCGCCTTTTCATTTGGTGCTCGTCTACACCTCGGGGCAAACAGCACCCTCGCGTTATCTCTCCCTCAGTCAAGCCCTTAAAAGCTGAAAGGCTTGACAGCTCCCTCCTCAGAGGGAGCCGAGAATGCGCTCCGTTCGGCTGAGTTCGTTCTCAAAATATGTATGCGGGCGCCGCCCGCTATTTGGTTTTATTCATTACGCTGCCCGGAGAATACTCCGTGCGGAGATAATTCTTCAAATCCGTCGACACAAGTCGGGATATGCAGAATCCCTCCGGCGTATCAAAGCCCTCCACATACCCGCCGGGGATTTTTCTTGCCGTGGGTCGCGGGTCGCAGGAGGGAAGAATGCTTTCCATGGGCTCTCTCGTCCAAAGGAACATCATTGCGCCCCCTTTCCCTGTTCGATAAGGGAATAGAGGCACTTAATCGCGTCAGAAAGCCCGCCGAGCCTGTCGATAAGTCCCTCCCGAACGGCCGCTTCGCCGTCCAGAACCGTTCCCACGTCGGTGATAAGCTCTCCGGTTGTGAACATAAGCTCCCGAAAGCGTTCCGCTTTTATGTGGGAATTATCCGTCACGAACTTCGTTATGCGCTCCTGCATTTTGTCAAAGTAGGAAAGCGTCTGCGGAACGCCCAGCACAAGCCCGTTCATACGAACCGGGTGAATGGTCATGGTCGCCGACGGAACAATGAACGAAACCCTCGCCGAGCACGCCAGCGGCACTCCTATGGAATGTCCCCCGCCGAGCACCAGCGAAACCGTGGGCTTGCTCATGCCGGAAATAAGCTCCGCTATGGCAAGTCCCGCCTCCACATCGCCGCCCACGGTGTTGAGCATCACCATAAGTCCCTCTATTTCCGGGTCCTCCTCTATGGCGACAAGCTGCGGGATGACATGCTCATATTTCGTGCTTTTGTTTTGCGGAGGAAGAATGTAGTGCCCCTCCACCTGCCCCACCACCGTCAGACAGTGTATGCAGTGCTTGCCCTTTGTCTTGGTCACGGAGCCGGTTTTGATTATTTCCTCCGTCTGCTCCGCAACGGCGTTTTCCTCTTCGTCGGAACATTCGCAGTTATTTTTAATTTCATCCGCCATATTTTTACCGTCCCTTTCAGAAAAGCATACATTGTTTTTAGTATGCCTTTGCAAAACGGCATTATGCGGCATGATAAAACTATCGTAGTTTATATTATATCAAACTTATATTAAATATACAAGCAAAAAAATTGTTAAGAAAATCCGCAGCGTGTTTTTGTGAACGCGGCGGAGTGCCGCCGCTTGTTTTCGGCGGCGGATTGTGCTATAATCAAAAAGGATAAAATGAACAAAGGGGAGGCTTCCTGTATGGGTTTGATTTTAGACAAGGCAATTATTTTTGCGGTGAACGCACACCGCGGACAGTTCCGTAAAGGCTCCGACACACCGTACATTCTTCACCCCATGGAGGCGGCGGCAATCGTCGGCACAATGACCGCCGATGACGAGGTTCTCGCCGCGGCGGTGCTTCACGACACGGTGGAGGACACAGGCACCACCATTGAGCAGATTCGCGAGCAGTTCGGCGAACGCATTGCCGCGCTTGTTTCCGCGGAAAGTGAAAACAAGCGCGAGGATCAGCCTGCGGCTTCCACATGGAAAATCCGCAAGGTGGAAACCATCGAGTACCTCAAAATCGCACCGATAGAGGTGAAAATGCTCACCCTCGGCGACAAGCTCTCGAACATCCGCTCCATGTACCGCGACCATCTGTGCCTCGGCGACAAGCTGTGGCAGCGCTTTAACCAAAAGGACAAAAACGAGCAGCTCTGGTACTACAAAAGCATTGCGGAATGCCTTTCCGACCTTGCCGAGTACCCGGCGTACCGCGAATACACCGATTTAGTAGAGAATGTTTTCGCAGAATAACATGCTTTGCTCAAAAGGCGGTGAAAAAGAAGTTATTTATTTTAATGCCGCGGCGCAGGGCGCAAGCTTCGCACGGCGGCAAACGGAGCGCAAATTTCGGCTTCCCTGTGCAAGGCGAACTGAGCGCACTTCTCGGCTCCCCTGTGCAAGGGTAGCTGTCACGGCGATAAAAGATAAAACGCCGTGACTGAGGGGTTGTATCTCCGACAA
>USFO01000088.1 GCA_900553955.1 uncultured Oscillospiraceae bacterium | reverse complement strand
AGGTGACGGAAGCACGGAGAAAAAATCTGTGCGCGGCGCGGGAGCCCCCTCACCTCCCTCCTCAGAGAGCTGAGGGGGCTGCGCCGTGAGCGATTTAACTGTTCGCCGTTCGGCAAAGCAAAAATACAAAACTCAGAGGAGGTGCGCCGTATGGCAGTAAAAAAGATAACCAAGAGATGGATTTTCAACAGCTTCGGCGCGATCCTTGTAATACTCATCGCGCTTGAAATCGCCATCGCCGTTTCGGTAAAGAACTACTATTACAGCAGCGTCAAGCGCATTGTTTCCGCTCAGGCGGAAACAATTTCCGGCCTTTTGTCGGAATATTCCACCGGCGGAGAGGGCAACTACGAAAGCTACTTTCGCAGCCTTGTGGCATCATTCGACAAGCGCAATATAATGGAGCTTATGGTGCTTGACAAAAACGGCAGGGCGGTTATCACCTCAAGCGGCTTCGTTCCGGAAACCAGCAGCATGACCGCAGACTGCACCGATGCGCTTTCAAGTCTGACCGGCTCAGCGGAGTTCGTCGGCGGCATGGCGGGGGGCGAAAAAGTCTATTCCATGACCGTTGTTCCGAACGGCAGTACGGATAATTTTCGTGCATTCCGCCTTGTTACTTCGCTAAAGAGAGTGGATACGCAGATTACCGTCGCCGTTGCGTCAACGGGGCTTATCTGTGTGGCGATTATTTTCTTTGTAATCGCCTCCGGCTCTTATTTTATCAACTCAATAGTAATTCCGGTGGGACAAATCGGTGACGCTGCCCGCAAAATCGCCGAGGGCGACTTCAATTCGCGCATTGAAAAGACCACCGACGACGAAATCGGCGATTTGGTGGATACCATCAACTACATGGCGGACGAGCTTGGCGCAACGGAAAAGATGAAGAACGAGTTTATTTCCTCCGTTTCCCACGAGCTGCGCACGCCGCTGACCGCCATAAAGGGCTGGGCGGAAATGCTTGAGGACAGCTACGGCGACGTGGACGCCGCCACGGTGGAAAAGGGTATGGGCGTTATCATCAGCGAAACGGACCGCCTTTCCGTCATGGTGGAGGAGCTTTTGGACTTTTCGCGCCTGCAAAGCGGCAGAATGGTGCTTCAGCCGGTGAAGCTTGACATAATTGCGGAGCTTTCCGAAGCGGTGCTCACCTTTGAGCAGCGCGCCATCCGTGAAAACAAGGAGCTTATCTTTGAAGAAAGCGACGACATAATCCCGGTTATGGGCGACAAAAACCGCCTTCGCCAGGTTTTCATAAACATTATAGACAACGCCATCAAGTACAGCGACGCCGGGGACAGAATCACCGTTTCCGTGTTCCGCATAGACGACGGATTTGTTGACATAGCCGTGCACGATACGGGCATCGGTATTCCGGCGGAGCAGCTTGACAAGGTCAAGACGAAATTCTTTAAGGGCAACGCAACCCGCCGCGGATCGGGAATCGGTCTTGCGGTGGCGGATGAAATAATCAGAATGCACGGCGGCGAGCTGCTGCTCGATTCCGTAGAGGGAGAGGGAACCACCGTTACCATACGCTTGCCCATAGATGCGCAGAAATAGTGCCAAGGCGGCAAAAAAATAAACCAAAGGAGAAAAAATGGAACAAAACGAAAAGCAAATTAAGGCAATAAAAACCTCCGTGGGCGGACAGGCGCTTATGGAGGGAATTATGATGAAGGGCCCGCTGAAAAGCGCCATGGCGGTGCGAAAGCCGGACGGCAGCATCGACCTTGAGGTGTGGGACACAAAGCGCCCCCGCGGCGCGGGGCGCATTCCCTTTATCCGTGGAATTTTCAATTTTATAGACACTATGCTTCAGGGCTACAAATGCCTTATGCGCTCGGCGGAGATTTCCGGCGGCGAGGAAGAGCCGACGAAGTTTGAAATCTGGCTCAACAAGAAGCTGGGAGCAAAGGCAAGCACGGTTTTCAACGCCGTTGTTACTGTTATTGCGGCGGTGCTTTGCGTGGGGCTGTTCATAGCGCTGCCATCCTTTATCACGAGCCTTTTCTCCGTGCACATAAAGAGCCGTTTTGCTCTTTCCGCCATAGAGGGCTTAATCAAAATGGCGATTTTTCTTGCGTACATCATCGGCGTTTCCAAGCTCAGTGAAATTCACCGCACCTTTATGTACCACGGCGCTGAGCACAAGACGATTTTTTGCTATGAAAAGGGGCTTGACCTTACCGTGGAGAATGTGCGCAAGCAGATTCGCTTTCACCCCCGCTGCGGAACCAGCTTTCTGCTCATTGTGGTGATTTTGAGCATATTTGCAGGTTCTTTTATGACATGGGACAGCGTTCCGCTGCGTATGCTTACGAAGCTTTTGACCATTCCGGTGGTGGTTAGCCTTTCCTACGAGCTTATCAAGTTCGCCGGACGGCATGACAACTGGCTCACAAAGATTATTTCCGCACCGGGACTTTGGCTTCAACGCTTCACCACTCAGGAGCCGGATGACGATATGATTGAGGTGGCTATTGCAGCCGTAACGCCCGTTCTGCCGGAAAACAGAGAGGAAGACCGCTGGTAATGAGCACCGCAAGGGAAATTTTGAAGAAAACGGAGCAGACCCTAGCCGCAGCCGGGATAGAAGACCCGGAATTTGAGGCGGGGGTGCTTCTTGAGGACATAGGCGGGCAGGCTCCCGCCGCAGTTCAGCTCTGTCCGGAGACGGAGCTTTCCGAGGAAAGAGCCGCCGCCGTTGCAAAGGCGGCAAAGCGCCGGAGCGGGGGCTATCCGCTCCAGTACATTATCGGGAGCTGGGACTTTTACGGGCGGCGCTTCGCCTGCGGCGAGGGCGTGCTCATACCCCGTGCGGAAACGGAGTTACTCTGCGAGTGCGTTATAAAGTATTTTGCAAAGCGCCCCGCGCCGCGCATCGTCGACCTGTGCTCCGGCACCGGCTGCATTGCAATCACGCTTGCAAAGGAAATTCCCGGGGCGAAGGTCACCGCGGTGGAGCTTTACGACGGCGCGATGAAGTATCTTGAACAGAACAATGCCGCCTTCGGCGGCTGCGTTTCCGCCGTGCAGGGGGACGCTCTTGTACCCTTCGGCGAATTTGACTGCGTTGTTTCAAATCCGCCGTACGTTGCGGCAGAGGAAATGCCCACCCTGCAAAGGGAGGTTCTGGCGGAGCCGGAAACAGCTCTGCTCGGCGGCGAGGACGGACTTGATTTTTACCGGGCTATTGCGAAGAACTGGTATGAGCATATCGCCCCCGGAGGGTTTATCGCCTTTGAAATAGGCGAAACTCAGGGAAGGGCAGTGGAGAACCTTTTGAAGGAGAACGGCTATTACGGTGTTTCCGTTTGGGAGGACTACGCAGGCCTTGACAGAATAGTTACCGCCATGAAGCGCTGACGCAAGCAAAAAGCCGCCCACCGGGCGGCTTTTTATCGCATAACTATTGACTTTTCCGAGTATGGGGCATATAATTAAATCAAGAGAGGAAACCGTTAGCGGTTGACTCTGGAAGTTAAAAGTTTTTTATTTCAAAAGACCGTTACTGTGCAGAGTGGCGGTCTTTTTTTGGCGAACAATCCGCCAAAATATCTTGACTTATTGCAAGACAAAAGGTATAATATGTATCGAGAGAGGATTTCACCTGTGCCAGCAGGCGAAGCAAGGAATCTCTCGAAGCTTAATAAGGTTGAAGAGCTTCCGCTTGCCTGACGGGGCTAAGTAAAAGTTATTTCTTCTTTGCTATTTGGATAACTCCGAAGATAACAACAGCTAAAAGATTGAGAAGTAACAAGGTTTCTTCGACTGTCATCTATTCCATCTCCTTTGCTTTCATAGCTTGGGAGATTTTTTATTGCCGTTCCTCTCTCGATGTTCACAGTATATATCGAGCGCCGCAAAATGTCAATAAAAGCCGCCCACCGGGCGGCTTTTTATCGCATAACTATTGACTTTTCCGAGCATGGGGCATATAATTAAATCAAGAGAGGCGCTCCTGCTGCAACAGGAACAAAGCCGACTCCGAAAAGATTTATAATCCTGAGAATTGCCGTTCCTCTATTCACCGGGGGCGGTTATTTCTTTTTATGCAAGCTTGCAGTTATGGAAATAACGTTGGCAAGAAGATTAAGTAAGCTTAAAATTTCAAGCAAGCTCATCTTTTCACCTCCTTGTTTTTCGGAGGTGAACCGTTCCTCTCTTGATTTATTACAGTATATACTTCATGTAGAAATTTGTCAATAAAAGCCGAAGCTTCACAGAGCTTCCTTATATTCATATATAATATATAGGCGCGCGGAAAGCCCGGAAGCGTGTGAAAAAACAGATTGTACGCTTTGCGGCGGCAAAAGTGCCGAAATAAGCGGTTTTTGTAACATTTAATATAAATTTAATGATTTCATTGTTGTTTTTAGGCTTGACACTTGCGCGGCGGAAGTATATAATAAATCCGTTACAGTTTATGTACGGAAGAACCATGCGTTCTTTTAGCTCCGGCCCACTGGCGAAGGAGGGAAACAGATAAATGGCAGAAATCCATGTCAAAGAAAACGAATCTCTTGACAGCGCTCTCAGACGTTTCAAACGTTCCTGCGCACGCTCCGGCGTTCTGGCGGAAGTCAGAAAGCATGAGTGCTATGAGAAGCCTTCGGTAAGACGTAAAAAGAAATCCGAGGCTGCCCGTAAGAGAAAGTACTAATTATTAAACAGGGATGGCGGATGGCTCTAAAGCTGTCCGCTTTTCTATTTTTCAAAAATAAGGGAGCATCAAATTGCAGCTTTTCAAACCGCAGTATAGATTTCAGAATGTAATGCAGATAAAGCCGGAGGATATTAAAAATTCCGGCGCAAAGGCCGTGCTTATAGACGCGGACAATACCCTTGCGTTCCACGACTCCCAACAGCCGTATCCCGGCGTTACGGGCTGGATTAAAGACATTATCGCCGCCGGAATTCCTATGATTATAATATCGAACAACAGCGCCGAGCGGGTTCGTCCGTTTGCGGAGAGCCTTGGGCTGCCCTTTATCGAAAAAAGCGCAAAGCCGCTGCCGAAGGGCTTTCACAGAGCCTGCGCGCGGTTAGGCGTTTCTCCGAGGGAAACGGCGGTAATCGGCGACCAGATATTCACCGACGTTGTGGGCGGGAATTTAATCGGCGCAAAGGTGTTTTTGACAGAGCCTCTGGGCCCCGAAACGGACGGCTTCATTAAGTTCAAACGCCATTTGGAAAAATGGGTAAAATAAATGAAAAGAGGAAATAATAATGGATAGAATTAAAAGACTTTCGCAGCAGCTTCCCGAAAATATAGATGCGGCTCTTATCACCTCCGGCGTGAACCGCCGCTACTACACCGGATTTAACTCCAGCGCAGGCACGCTGCTTGTCACCAGAAAGGAAGCGGTGCTGCTGCTTGACAGCCGCTATGTGGAAGCGGGAAGCAAAAAGGTCACCGACGCAAGGGTTATTCTTATGACCGATATGGCGAAGCAGCTCAACGAGCTTTTCGAGGAGCTCGGCGTAAAAACCATCGGCATCGAATCCGGCTATATGACTGTGGAGAGCCTTTTCAGCCTTCGCAAAACCCTCAATGTCACCATTCTTGACGAACCCTACCTCAACGAGATAATTCTTCATCAGCGCTGCATCAAATCCGCCGACGAGCTTGCGGAAATCCGCGCGGCGCAGGCTATAACCGACAAGGCGTTCCTCCACATGCTTGAGCTTATCAAGCCCGGCCTTACCGAAAAGGATCTTCAGCTTGAGCTTGACTATTTCATGCTCAAAAACGGCGCCACCGGTCTTGCCTTTGAAACCATTCTTGCCGCAGGTGCGAACGGCTCCATGCCCCACGCGGTTCCCGGCATGAACAAAATCAAGGAGGGCGACTTTGTCACCATGGACTTCGGCGCGGAGCACAACGGCTACTGCTCCGATATGACCAGAACCGTTGCGGTGGGCAAAATTTCCGAGGAGCAGGAGAAGGTTTATAACCTCGTGCTTGCGGCGCAGCTTGCGGGCATTGAAGCCGTTCGCGCGGGCATACCCTGCAACACCGTTGACGCCGTTTCCCGCAACATGATTTACAAAGCGGGCTACGAGGGCAAATTCGGCCACGGTCTGGGTCACAGCCTCGGACTTGAAATTCACGAGAACCCCCGCTTCTCGCCCCTCTGCACCGACCTTACCGAGGCGGGCATGGTGCTCAGCGTTGAACCCGGCATCTATATCGAAGGACAGTTCGGCGTGCGTATCGAGGATATTGTGGAAATCACCGAAAACGGCTGCAACGTCATTACTCAGAGCGAAAAGAAGCTCATCACCCTGTAATTAACCCGACTGCACCAACTGCGGCTCAGCCTCTTTTGCCTTCCCCTTGGGGAAGGTGGCGCGGCGCTGCGCCTTGGCGCTGCACCGTGA
>USFO01000087.1 GCA_900553955.1 uncultured Oscillospiraceae bacterium | reverse complement strand
GCTGTATGGTTTCTAATATTAACCGCCTCCCTGACCGGGTCCCAGGCGGTTTTTCAGTTTCCCTCGGATGCTCGACCGCCTGAGGCACTTCGTGCCGGCTGAGGTTATTTATTTTAATGCCGCGGCAAAAAACACACAACTTCGCACGGCGGCTGAGCCGCATTTGGCTCGCATTTTTTTCTCTCAGTCATGCCTGCGGCGTGACTGAGAGAAAAACGGCGGCGCGGTTCCAAGTTCCGCGCATACAAAAAGCGCACACCCGAAAAGGGAGTGCGCTTTTTCTTAAATTCATCGCATCACGACGCCAATATTCCGAATTTATACTTAATTCGCCGCAGCTTTGCGCCCCAATCGTCCGCAAGAAGCCACAAAAACACCACGGTGGAAACGCCGTGAACCGTGTCCGGTATGAAGCTCGTGGCGCAAAGCCCTATATAGGCCTTCCAGCTGAGTTCGTACATAAAGCCCGTTGCCGTCCACACGTTCAAAATCCAGCCGTAGAGGTAGCCGGTGAGCATTCCGAAAACGAGAAGCTGCCACTTTCTTTTGAGCAGATTGTGCCGTCCGAGCACCCCCGCAATAAAGCCTATCAGCCCCCAAGCGAACATCTGCCACGGAGTCCAAGGCCCCTGCCCGAAAAAGAGGTTAGAGGCAAGCGCCGCCACCGCTCCGGTCAAAAAGCCCGCTTCAGGTCCGAAGGTCATTGCCGTGATGATGATTATGGCGGAAACCGGCTTAAAATGCGGCAGCGCCGCAAAAGCCGCGCGGCCTACCGCGGCAATAGCCGCCATTACTGCAAGGGGAATCCACTCCCGCGCCTGGGGCTTTTTCATTTCGTAAAGCATCAGGAACGGAACCATAGCCATTATTACCATGGCAAAGCTGATGAGCGCATAGTTTTTGCTGCCGGAAAGGGCAAACGCCGTGAGCGCAGCCGGAAAAACAAGTATCACAAACACCAGCATCACTTTAGTTCGGAGGTTTTTCAGCACAGGCTTTTGCAAAGCTGCTCACCCTCCTCGCAAGTGATTATATTCGGCACAAGGTGCCTTGTCATGCGGCTTGCCGCAGTTGTGTAAAAGCTGTTGTCCGCAAAGAATTTCTTCGGCGAGCCCTCGGAAACAATGTAGCCGTCAAAGAAAAGCATACAGTGGTCGGAGTATTTCGCGCAGAACTCAATATCATGGGTCACCATGAGCACGGAAACGCCGCTGTCACGAAGTCCCCGCAAAATTACGCCGAGATTTTCCTTTGAAAGAGCGTCCATGCCCTTTGTCGGCTCGTCAAGCAGCAGAATTTTCGGTTCGAGCAGCAGAATTTTCGCAAGAGCCGCCTTTTGCATTTCGCCGCCGGAGAGGTCATAGGGGTGCCGCTCCAAAAGCTCCGAAAGCCCGAGCATTTTCGCCATAAGCTCCACTCGCTCGTTTATTTCCTCCTTTTTCATCTTGTGAAGGCGTAAAACCTCCTCAAGATCCCGACGAAGGGTTTCAAAGACGAAAAGCGACTGGGGGTTCTGGGGCAAAACCGCAAGGTTGTGGTCAAAAAGCTCGTTCCCCTTGTACTTTTTTATGTCCTTGCCCGCAATATTTATTCTGCCCATATTGAACTTGTTCTTTTGGGAAATCACGGAGAGGGTCGTGGTCTTGCCCGCTCCGTTTCCGCCGAGGATTGAGCATATTTCGCCCCGGCGCAGACTGAAGCTCAAATCTCTGAGCACCGGGTCGGCGCCTTTTTCGTATTGGAACCAAACCTCTTTCACATCTATGGCGCGCTCGTCCGGGCGTTTTTCCTCCGTGAGCACGGGCTTCGGCAGCGCCTTGCCCTCCATCTGTCTGCTGAACCAGCGGCGACCCTCCACTATGCTCAGCGGACATTCGCCCCTGAGCACACAGCCGTACATTCTTGCGGGAGTGGGCAGTGCTTTATACATTCCGTCCCGCTCGTTTTCCGCAAGGTACTGCGCCATTTCCTGCGGAGGCAGGTATTTTACCGCTTCGCCGTGCTCCATGAGCAGCACCTTGTCAGCGTAGCCGTAAACATCCTCAAGATTGTGCTCGGTTATTATGATAGTCGTGCCGAGCTCAAGGTTTATTTTGCGAACGTTCTCAAGAAATTCCCTTGAAGCTATGGGGTCAAGCTGGCTGGAAGGCTCGTCCAAAATGAGCAGCTTCGGCTGCATGAGCATCACAGAGGCGAGGTTGAGCAGCTGCTTCTGTCCGCCGGAAAGCTCCGCGGTCTTTTTGCGGAACCATGTGTGAATTCCGAAGTAGTTTGCCATTTCCGCAACTCTGCTGCGGATTATATGGGTGGGCACGCCCAAATTTTCAAGGCCGAAGGCAAGCTCATGCCAAACCTTGTCCGTAACAATCTGAGCGTCCGGGCTTTGCATAACAAAGCCGATTTGCGCGGCGGATTCCTCGTCGGGAATGTCGTTTATGCCCCTGCCGCAGAACTCTATGCTGCCGGATGTTTCGCCGAAGGGGCGAAGCTGCGGCTTTAGGCTGCGAAGCAGGGTGGATTTTCCGCAGCCGGAGGGGCCGCAGACAACGATAAATTCGCCCTCGTTCACTGTGAAATTTATATCTTTAAGGGCCGGCTTGCTGCCAAGAGAATACTTAAAGCTAAAGCCGTTTACTTTAACTGTTTCCATTTCCGGTCCTCCTTTAGCTGAATTACAGACGGCAGAATGCCGAGTGCGAAGAATGCTCCGTAGAGCAGAATATTAACAAAGTTCATTTCCGGCCAAACGGCGGTGGGATAGAATATCATGCTTCCGCGGCCGCTTGCGTAGGTGTAAATTTCCGCAGCGAAAAGCACCGCTATCACCGAAAGCATAATGCCGTCCCGCCTGCCGAAGCGGAAAATCGAAAAATTGCTGCGCCGGTGCTGACCGTAGCCCCTCGCCCGCATGGAATCCGCGGTAGTCACCGCGTCCTCCAAAGCCCAGCTCACCAAAATGGACAAAATCCGCGCTCCGGAGACCACCCGCTGCTTTGCGCTGCCGCTTTTCCAGTCCATGCCGAGGGTTCTTTGGCTGTCGGCAATAACCTTTACCTGAGAAAGCAGCTTCGGAATAAGCGACAGAGTCATGCTCACTATAAGCGCTATTGACGGCAGGATTTTTCCGAATATATAAAGGAATTTATCCGAGCTTACAACGGTATTGTAGCAGGTGAACCACACCACCGCCGCGAACATCATTCCGCCGGAAACAAGCCCGTAAATGAAAGATTCCAAGGTTACGGGGTTGTCCTCGATATAGAAAAGGAAGGTTGCTCCGTGGTGGTTGAAAAGCGGATTTGCAAGGGCGACCATAATGAACATGGGAACGCCGAAGCTGAGAGTGGCAAGTATCGTCTTTTTGCCGTTTATCAGCGCCGAGCAGATAATCGCACAGCAAAGAGAGGCATAGGCAAAAAACGGGTTAATGAAGAGCAAAGTCCCCGCAATAACCGCAACAAAATAGCCGAAGCTGACTATCGGATGATAGAGCGCCAAACCCGATTCTGTTTTTCTCTGATTTTCCGCTGTCATAACTTTCCTTCTTAACCCATGTAATTATCGCCCACATCCTGTCCGAGGTCGCAGGTGTAGATAAGCTCCACACTGTCGCCGGGCTGCACCTTGTACTGACCCATGCCGAATGACGGGAACCAGCCGTTCACCTTATACATCCAGCCGCTCAGCGGGCCGCAGTCGAACTCGTAGAGATTTGCCGCGCCCTCGATATAGGGCAGGCTTTTTCCGCCTTTGTATTCCATGTGGATTTTATTTTCTTTAGCTGCGGCGGCGATTACGTCAAATGCGCTTGCTCCGTCGTCGTAGCGAACCTCATAGCAGTCGAGAATCATTCCGTCCGCCGGAAGAAGCCCCTGCATGGTGTCGGAAAGCTTGCCGCTGTCCACGGCGGTTTTACAGCTTATGGTGACATAGCAGATATTCTCATCCGGACGGTTTTCTATATCGTTGTTCGCGCCCTTCATGGCGGCGGCGATTTCCTCATCGGTAAGCGCACGGTTATAGTCGTCGAAGCTGTCTATTCCGCCGGCGGGCAGGTCGCTTTGGCAGGAACAAAGCACCAGCACGAGCACTAAAAGCGCGGCAAAAAATTTTTTCAAGGTAAACACTCTCCTTACTGCAATAAAAAGCGGTTCTTCAAGGTAACGAAGAACCGCAGACAAAATTTTTGCGCGGAATTCACCCCATACCCAAAACGAAATTTCCATGCCATACTTTGCAGCAAGTTTTCCGGCTCGCGCTTTAACCGCAAAGGCAGCCTTCCCGCCCGAAAAAGGCAGTGGCAATGTTTGCATTTGCGTACACGCTTACGGCTGAGGAAGCAGCCGCGGATTTTCACCGCGTTCCTTTTCTGCAAATCATATCCGAATTATAATTATAAATCTTATTGTGCAGTCTGTCAACCGAATATGAGCTTTTTCGCGTGCTCATACAGACAAAACGGCGGCGGCAATATTTGCCGCCGCCGAAGCGCCGATTTTCGTTTTTGCAAAATCAGAAGTTGTAGTAGAGGTAGTCCTCCACATCCTCCATAGAGCTTGTGAATATGCCGGAAACAACTCCGAGCACGGTCTGAAGCACGAAAAATCCCAGTGACACAAAGAACAAAATCTTTGCGGTTTTTGCCTTGTTCTCCGCAGTTATGGCATCCCCCGCCTTTACGGCGTTGTTCGACTGAATGGCGAACACAAGTCCGATTATGCCGAGTATTCCGGAAATTGAGCAGCAGCATCCGAGCACGATCATCAGGATGTTGAGCACAATCCACGGAGTGGGATTGACGGAGCTTGCCGGCTGAATCGGCTGCGCGTTATAAACAGGCTCGCTGTTATACACAGGCTGCTCCGGCTGAGCATACCGGGGCTGCTGATAGCTCTGATATGCGTTATTCTCCACATTGCTGTACTGATTTACCGGCTCCTGTCGAGGCTGCTCGACAGAGGTTTGCATTCCGCAGTTTCCGCAAAAGACGGAGCCGTCCGGAATTTCCGCGCCGCAATTTTTACAAAACATTCTGTTTTCCCCCTTTTATAAATTCCACGGCGCCGTACCATACGCCGTTTTTACCTATTATATAGGAATGTTTATATTATAACAAAAGCTTGACCGTATTTCAACGGCTGAAATAAATTTCCCCAGGGGAAATTGCAAAATTCCCGTCTTTTCGCCTCGTTCAGCCGAGCATGGTGGGCGCAAGGAACGCAAATTCCGGCAAATTCCGCAAAATGCCGTAAACTATCGCCACGGCACAGAGCACCCAAAGCGGCCACAAAGGGAGCTTTCTTTTCACCGGTATTTTTCCGAAGCGAATATAGCGGCAGACGAAAACCGCAGTATATATTCCCACAAAGGGCGCGCAAACGGTAAACAGCGCGTTGTAGCGCAGCGCCTGACAAAAATCAAGGTGCAAAAGCGCGCGCAGCGCCCTTGAAGCGCCGCAGCCGGGGCAATAGTACCCGGTGAAAAAATGCAGGGTGCAGGGTATGCCCGCTCCCGCGCCGTCCTTAGTAAAAAAGATATACAGCAAACCGGCGGCGGCACAAATTGCCGCCGCCGAAACGCCGATTATTCGTTTTTTCATCTTTTCCGCGGCTTAGTAATACTGATACATAAGGTCGTCAATCACGCCGACAGAATTGAAGATTATAGCGATTATTACGGACACCACAAGGAGACCCAAGCTTACGAAGAACAAAATCTTCGAGGTTTTGAGCTTCTTCTGTGCGGTGACAACGTCGCCCGCCTTGCCCGCATTGTTTGCCTGAACGGCAAAGATAAGACCGATTAAGCCGAGTATTCCGTTGACGGTGCAGCAGCCGCAAAGCAGCATAAGAATATTAAGTATAATCCACAAGGTGGCGCTGACCGGAGCTGCCGGCGGAACGGGCTGTGCATTATAAACAGGCTGGCTGTTATACTGCGGGGGTTCCGGTTGAGCATATTGCGGCTGAGTATACTGGGGTTGAGGCTCCGGTTGAGCGTACTGCGGCTGAGTATACTGGGGCTGAGGCTCCGGCTTACTCTCGACACAAGCACGGGGTGCGTCAACGGAGGTGGGTTCCGCTCTGTATGCCTGGGGATCCGGGCTGGCGTATTGGTTTACGGGTTCCTGCTGAACCGGTTCGGCAGATGCTTTCATTCCGCAATTTCCGCAAAAAGCAGATCCGTCAGGAATTTCCGCACCGCAATTTTTACAAAACATTCTGTGTGCCCCCTTTTATAAATTTGGATAGCGCTGTACCGCGCGCTGCCTTTTACTATTATAATAAAAGTACAATTATAAGTATAACAAAAGATTAACTGTATTTCAACAGCCACGGAAAAATTTTGTGCTTTTTTGTAAACAAAATATTAAATTGAAAAGCTTTTCTCCGGCTTACTGTGAATTTCGCGCAATATCGGGTCTTAAACTCTCCCCGCTTTCAC
>USFO01000086.1 GCA_900553955.1 uncultured Oscillospiraceae bacterium | reverse complement strand
TCGGATAGTTTGTAAAATTTTTTTGCACCTACTTGACATAAAGGGACGACCTCGGCCGCGTGGTTATACCGAAGGAGATCCGCCGCACCATGAGAATTCGAGAGGGCGACCCGCTGGAGATTTTCACGGACAACGACGGAGAGGTGATATTCAAAAAATATTCTCCCATAGGCGAGCTTGCGGAGTTCGCCGGGCAGTATGCGGAGGTGCTCTATAAGGTCGGCGGGCACCCGGTGGTGATAACCGACCGGGATCACGCAGTGGCGGTGGCGGGGCTGCCGAAAAAGGAAATTCTCGAACGGCGGGTTTCCTCCATGCTTGAGGATTTGATGGAACGGCGCGCCGTTTTCGGCGGCGAAGGCGCGGCGGCGTTTCAGCCTGTGGAGGGCGTGGAGCGCGATGCTCTTGCCGCCGCCTCGATAGTTTCGGCGGGGGATGTTTGCGGAGCGGTGGTGTACCTCTGCGACGGTGGAAGAACCTCCGCTACGGAGGCGGAGATGAAGCTTGTTACCGCCGCAGCGAACTTCCTCGGCAAGCAGATGGAAGAATAACAGCGGCAGGCAGTACAAGAATAAAAGCAAACAAAAATATAAAGCAGCGGATTTATAAAATCTGCTGCTTTATATTTTTGTATATTATAATATAAATTATAAAATTCGCATAGAGCAAGTGCGATAAATGGCTTTATAATGCGGCTTTTGGCATTTTAAAGCACGCTCTGCGGCGAGCAAGCCCGCGAAAGCGGATGCTCTGTCGGATGGGAGAGGACTTTTCTAATGCCGCCGAAAAAATGCGGCTGCGGGGCTTTGTTTTCTAAACAGAAGCTACAAAAAACGCCCGATTTTCGGCGGACGCTTTGGCTTTTACCGGATTAAAGGAAACCGTGCTCCTTGTTGTAGGGGCACCAGGGGCGAACTTCGATGATGTTTTTGCATTCCGGGTCGGTGCAGCGGACATAGTAACTGTTCATCCAGCCGTAAGCGTCCGGCTGCTCCATGGGGTCGTATGCGTGAACGATATAGTAGCCGTTGTCGTCTTTATAGGCGCCGTCCTCTATCATGTTGTAAAGCTTTCCGTTGAATCTGATTTCGCTGCGCATAAGGTCTACCTCCACAGTTATTACTATGAATAAGAATACTACAAATTAAAAGAAAAATCAAGAGAGTACGAATTATATTTTGCCCGAAGAAGGGCGGATAATGTTTGCGAAGATATAAAAGGATAGCCTAAGCTTACGGGACTGCCTTCCGAAATCCGTCTTCCGGCTATGGCGTTAGCGCATGGAGCGTTGCAAATGACGGTTGGGAGCGGAGCTTCGGAAAGAATGTAGTCGGGGAACTCCAAAATCTCCGGAAAGGTTTCTCCGGTGAGGGAGTTGTAATAGCAGCGGGCTTCTTCATTATAGAACGACATTGAATCGGGATCTCTGCCGTCTCGTTTAGCTTGCAAATATTCTTCGCTGTAAACAGCGTATTCGATGGTATAGTTCGAAATAGGACTCCACCAGAGCATATCGGGGTTTGAGTAAACAAAATCGAGCGTGCCTGTGGGGCGGTACAGCCTGTACACGGAATCACCGACTTGTAGCCATACAACAGAGTCGTTTGCCGAGACATTTTTGATTTCGCCGCTAATTGACTGCGGCAAAGCGAAAACAAAACGCACATCGCCGCCGCTCCGGTTGCAGGAGTAAATCATATTGTGCATGACAAAAACGAGATCGCGTTCCGTGACAACATAGTCGGTTACGCAGCCGGTATAGATTAGTGTTCGGGAAACAGTTTCTGTCATAGTTCCTCGTTGCAAAAATGTTAAGCTTTCTAAATTTCCGTCCTCAATTCTATATGAATAGTTGTAGCGCGCTTCAACAAGCTCTTCGCTGCTGTATGGCTTTTCCGAGGAAAAATACACGAAATACGCCGTTTCTCCCGCAGTGCTTTCAAGAGCAGCTGCGGTAACAGAAAAAGACAAACAGAAAGTGACTGCCAGTAATAAAGATGACAATAGTGTGAATGGCTTTTTCATGTTATATTTCCCCCCTAAAAATAAATTCCATAGAATTTGCACTTCCAGCAGGGACGATATTCTATGTTTGTTTATATATTACATCGTATTCATAGATTTGTAAATAGGTAATATACAATAAATTCAATCAAATATTATAATATATAGCTATGTTGTATAAAGATTTTACCAAACTGTTAATTTTGCAGATTTGCTCTTGCAATTTTGTGTGGATGTTCTTATAATATGTTGCATGCTAAACAGTTGAACGATAAACAGTTTGCTGTTCAACAATAAACAAAAGGAGGGAACGCACATGGATGAAAAGCCCATAGGAATGGAGCTGCGACGGCTTTCGCTTTTTATGTCGCGGTATATGGACGCCCATTCCAACTGCAAGAAGATAGAGGAGCTTACCGGAACGAACAGCTGGATTATCGGCTATATCGGGGCGAAGAAAAACGGCGATGTTTTTCAGCGCGACCTTGAAAAAGCCTTTGGAATAACCCGTTCCACCGCTTCAAAGACCATTGACGCGATGGTGGCAAAGGGCTTTGTTAAGCGCGAAAGCGTCGATTACGACGCGCGCCTTAAAAAGCTGGTGCTCACCGAAAAGGCGCTTGGAATCATCGACCTTATGGATGAGGACGGCGCTAAAATGGAAGCAGCGCTGCTGGGCGGATTTTCAGATAAGGAAAAGCAGCAGCTGCGCGGCTATATTGCCAGAATGACAGAAAATATAAAAACTTGTCCGGAGGATAAAGTATGATAAAGCTTATAAAAAGGCTTTCAAAATGCGTAAGGGAATATAAGCTTACATCCATACTTTCTGCCGTTTTTGTCGGTTTGGAAGTTATTATGGAGGTACTTATCCCGCTTGAAATGTCGAAAATGATAGACTTCGGCATAAACGCAGGAGATATGGCCTATGTTACAAAAAGCGGCGTAAAGCTGATTGTTTTTGCACTGCTTGCAATTTTGTTCGGCAACCTTGCCGGACGGTGCTGCGCCATCGCTTCCAGCGGGTTTGCAAAAAATCTTCGCCACGATATGTACTACAACATCCAGAACTTCTCGTTCTCGAACATTGATAAATTCTCCGCCTCAAGCCTTGTTACAAGAATGACTACGGATGTTTCCAATGTGCAGAATGCGTACCAAATGCTCATCAGAATGGCATTTCGTTCGCCCATGATGATGATTTTCTCTGCGGTGTTCGCATTCCGCATTTACCCGCGGCTTGCGGTGATATTCGTCGCCTGTCTGCCGGTGCTTATGGCAGGGCTTTACTTCATAATGACAAAGACTCATCCGATTTTCAAGCGTGTGTTCAAAACCTACGATCTGCTGAACCAGAAGGTGCAGGAGAACCTCCGCGGAATCCGCGTGGTAAAATCCTTCATCCGCGAGGATCACGAAATTGATAAATTCGAGGAAACCTCCGAAAGCATCCGTTCCGACTTCACCCGCGCGGAAAAGAACCTTGCGTGGAACGCGCCGCTTATGCAGAGCTGTTCCTATACCTGCATGATAATCGTTTCCTGGCTCGGCGCAAAGGCAATCGTTGCCTGCGGCGGCGACCCGACTGTGGCGGGCGGGCTTTCCACCGGCGGCCTGATGAGCCTTATCACCTACGCAATGCAGATTTTGATGAGCGTTATGATGCTGACGATGGTGTTTGTTATGACCACCATTGCGCGTGAGGGCGCGGAGCGTATCTGCGAGGTGCTTGACGAGAAAAGCGACCTTACCAATGGTGAAAACCCGGTGGAAACCGTTCCCGACGGCAGCGTAAGCTTTGACCATGTCAATTTCTACTACTCCAAAACCGCCGACAAGCTTTGTCTTGACGACGTTACAGTGGATATAAAATCCGGCGAGACTGTCGGCATAATCGGTGGAACCGGTTCTTCCAAATCCACCTTTGTGCAGATGATACCCCGCCTTTACGATGTAACCGGCGGCAGCGTGAAGGTCGGCGGGCGCGACGTTCGCGAATATGACCTTGAAGCGCTGCGCGATGCGGTTGCGGTGGTTCTGCAAAAGAACGTGCTCTTTTCCGGCACGGTAAAGGAGAACCTGCGCTGGGGCAACGAAAACGCCACCGACGAGGAGCTTATAGAAGCCTGCAAGCTTGCTCAGGCGGACGATTTTGTTCAGAAAATGCCGAACGGCTACGACACCTATATCGAGCAGGGCGGTTCGAATGTTTCCGGCGGACAGAAGCAGCGTCTTTGCATTGCCCGTGCGCTGCTTAAAAAGCCGAAGGTGCTTATCCTTGACGACTCCACCAGCGCCGTGGATACCAAAACCGACGCGCTTATTCGTGAAGCGTTCAAGGAGTACATTCCCGATACCACAAAAATTATTATAGCTCAGCGTATTGCTTCCGTTCAGGACGCAGACAAGATTATCGTCCTTGACGGCGGCAAAATCGCCGCAATGGGCACTCATGATGAGCTGTTGAAAACAAGCGATATTTACCGCGAGGTTTATGAATCCCAGAAAGGAGGTATGTCCGGTGACTAACGAAAAAACCGTAAACGAAAAACCCGGCAAGCGCCCCACCACCGGCGCAAAGGGCGCACCCATCAAGAATATTGATATGGCAACGGTAAAAAGACTGTTCGGCTACTTCCGCGGGTACCGCGCAAAGATGATTTTTGTAATCGTATGCATAGTGCTCAGCACCTTGGCAAGCGTTTCGTCTTCGCTGTTCCTTAAATCCCTTATTGACGACTACATTGAACCGCTTATCGGTCAGGCAGCGCCGAACTTTACGCCTCTTATTTGGGCACTTTGCGGAATGGCGTGCCTCTATCTTATCGGCATACTTTCTTCGCTGTTCTATAACAGAGTTATGGCGGAGGTCACCCAGGGTGTGCTCAAAAATGTGCGTGACGATATGTTTGAGCATATGCAGACACTGCCGGTCAAATACTTTGACACCCACAGCCACGGCGATGTAATGAGCTATTACACCAACGATGCCGATGCGCTGCGCATGATGCTTTCTCAAAGCCTGCCGCAGGTCATTCAGTCCATTCTGACCATTGTGTTCGTTTCTGTTTCCATGCTGTATCAGAGCTTTCTGCTCACCGCCATTGTGCTTGTGTTCAGCTTCTTTATGATGAAGCTTGTGGGCGCTGTCGCAGGCAAATCCAGCGGCTACTTTATGAGCGCGCAGCGCTCCATCGCCGGAATGAACGGCTATATCGAGGAAATGATAAACGGTCAGAAGGTTGTAAAGGTCTTTAACCACGAAGAAAAGGCAAAGGAAGCCTTTGACGACCGCAACGGCGAGCTTTGCTCCAACGTTACCAACGCGAACAAATACGCCAACACCCTTATGCCTCTTATGAACGGTCTTGGCTATGTGCTTTATGTAATCATCGCAATAGTGGGCGGCACTCTTGCCATAAACGGCGTTACAAACGTTGGTCTATCCGGTGTGAACGTGCTCACCCTCGGCGTAATCGCTTCGTTTTTGCAGCTTTCCCGCAGCTTCTGCCAGCCTATCGGACAGGTTTCTCAGCAGATAAACTCCGTCATTATGGCGGTTTCCGGCGCCAAGAGAATTTTTGAGCTTATCGACGAGCCCTCCGAGGAGGACACCGGCAAAATCACCCTTGTGAACTGCACCGAAAAGAGCGGCAGCCTTGAGGAAACGAGCGAGTTCACCGAGGAATGGGCATGGAAAATTCCGAAGGAGGACGGCACCTTTGATTACCGCAGGCTCCGCGGCGAGGTTCACCTTGAGCATGTGGATTTCTCTTACGAAAAGGGCAAACAGGTGCTCCACGACGTGACATTCTACGCCGAGCCCGGTCAAAAGGTCGCCCTCGTCGGCGCAACCGGAGCGGGCAAAACTACCATTACAAATCTTATCAACCACTTCTACGACATTGACAGCGGCACGATAACCTACGACGGAATCAACATAAACGATATCCGCAAGGACGACCTGCGCCGCTCCATGGGCGTTGTTCTTCAGGATGTGAACCTCTTTACCGGAACGGTTATGGAGAACCTGCGCTACGGCAGGCTTGACGCAACGGACGAGGAATGTATCGCCGCGGCGCAGCTTGTAAATGCGGACGGATTTATCCGTATGCTGCCAAGCGGCTACAACACGGTGCTCTCCGGCGACGGAAGCGGGCTTTCCCAAGGTCAGCGCCAGCTTATTTCCATAGCAAGAGCGGCGGTGGCGGATCCGCCTGTTATGATTCTTGACGAGGCTACCTCCTCCATAGATACCCGCACCGAAAGCATTGTTCAGGCGGGCATGGACGCGCTGATGCACGGCAGAACGGTGTTTGTAATCGCCCACCGTCTTTCCACGGTGCGCAATTCCGATGTGATTATGGTGCTTGAGAACGGCAGAATAATCGAACGGGGCAACCACGAAAAACTCATAGCCGAAAAAGGCAAATATTATCAGCTCTACACAGGCGCATTTGAGCTTGAATAAGAGAAAAGAAAGCCCCCT
>USFO01000085.1 GCA_900553955.1 uncultured Oscillospiraceae bacterium | reverse complement strand
CTATCGACCCCAAAGCCGTAGCAAGCGATATTCAGTTCCCCACCACCCGCGATATTGAAGAAATCACCCTCCGTGACTATAACGAGTATTTCGACGGAAAATACACTCCTGTTTTAATCACCAGCAGCAACGAGGATGTTATTGTTTCCACCGGAAAATACAATGTTGCCCGCGCACGCACCTATCGCCCGCTTCCCGGAAGCGATAATGCTGATGTAACAGTAACTGTATATATTCTCGATCGTCCCAGCGGTACAGGCGACGCAGTGGGCAAGCCTCTTGCAAAGGTTGAGCTTCATTTCACCGTTCTTGCCTTTACTCAAAATGAGCTTGACGATGCAGCCGCTTTTATGAAGAAGGTCTGCACCGAGGAGGTCTATTGGCAGGGCATTAAGAAGGCAAACTCCGCAAAGGATAATGTCACCGGCGATATGTGGAGCTTCATTGAAATCGTTCCCGACGGCGACGGATATAAATTTATCCGCAACATGAACGATTATAACTTCAACGGCGTTGAAGCCGACGATATAGACGGATGGGAAGCCGCCGAAAAGTATCGCTGCTTCCGTTCAAGCGTGCCCTCCGTTGTGCAAAGCGAAAATCTCCTTGTAACCAAGCCCGAATATGATACCAAGGTAAAGATAGACAGCGTTCTTTCCTATACCGAGTATGCGAAATATTATGAAAAATTCAAGGATGATCCGAACTACGCACAGTTTGCACAGTTCTACAAGCAGCCCATATTCACGGTAGTGACCGTAAAGGGCGAAAAAGGCGCGAACCCCTCCACCAAGGAAATAAGCGTAACCGTAAATGTTACCGGCAGCACCTTCGAAGCCTCCTTCGCCGATCTTTCCCAGCCCTATACCTGTATGAACGACGAATACAAGACTGCGGCGAACGCAGTATTCTCCGTTCTTGAGGCAAACGGCTACACCGTTTCCGGCAGCGAAAGCTATGTGACCGGAATTACCGACAAAAACGGCGTAACACTTAGTTCCGGCGACGAAAACCACGGTCCATGGTCCGGCTGGATGTTCAAGGTGAACGGAGCCGCCCCTATGCTTGACTCCACCACCTATGCGCGACTTGACCAGTACATTCTTAAAGAAAACGATGTAATCACATTCTACTATGTGGATTGTCCCACCGACGACGGCAACCATATTCCCTCCGCTTCCGACCCGACTGTTTGCTCCGTTTGCAGAGGACATATTCCCGCGGTCACCACAACCTATGTATGGAACGACAATAACTCCGAATGCACCGCAACCGCAACCAGAAACGGCGTTACCACAGCTTCCGAAACCGCACAATCCACAATGACCGTTGTAAAAGCTGCCACCTGCACCGAAAAAGGACAGGTTAAGTTCACGGTCGAATTCCAAAACGCGGCATTCTCCAAACAGGAAAAAACCATCGACACCGATCCTCTCAACCACGATTGGAACGCTCCCACCTACGACTGGAAAGAGGTTCAGGACGGCTACGAATGTACCGCAAAGCGCGTCTGCAAGCATGACGCAAGCCATGTGGAAACCGATAAAGCAACCGTCACCTATGCGGAAATCACCCCCGCTACCTGCCTTGTGAACGGCGAGGGCAGATACACCGCTAAATTCGGCGCAGCTTGGGCAGAAGCTCAAACTAAAGATGTTGTGCTTACAAAGCTCGACCACAGCCACAACGGCAGATGGATTTATAACCGCGAGCAGCATTGGCAGAAATGCGGCCACTGCGGCGAGCTGACCAACGTCGGTGCTCATACCTTCACCGAGTGGAAGGATATTCTCCGTGACGGCAAGGTAGTGTCCGAGCACCACTGCACCGTTTGCGGCTTCAGCGAGTGTGCTCAAATCATTCATATCGACGGAACCAAAAAGCCGCAGGCAGGCGTTGAGGTCAACCCCGCCACCGGCGCCGCAGTTCCCGCCGTATTGCCCGCAATCGCCGTGCTCGCCGGCACAGCGGTTCTCCTCGGCAAAAAGAAATAATCGCCGCAGGCGATAACAAAAGTGCCCTGTTCCTATGAACAGGGCACAGCTTTTTGAAAAACTTAGTTTTTTATAAAGATGCGAAAAAATCCGGCATAAGCCGGATTTTTTCGACAAACTGAAAGCCCCGTTCACCGAACGGAGCTTTTTGTGCGTTAAATTCAATAATTATCTGTTTATAACCGTGAACTGCATGCCCTCGAGCACGTCAAGAGCTTCTTCGTTGAGGCGCTTGTCGTTGCTTGCAACGCATTTTGCATCGATTATGATTTCCGCCTCCGGCTGAGTGGTTTTAAGCAAAACCGCGTTCGCCATAACGCAGATATTGGTCACAACGCCGCAAATTTCGATTTGGTCATAGCCCTTGAACAGCGCCATTTCCGCAAGATCCATGCTGCCGAAGGTGTGCTTGCCTATGGTCATGGCGTCCTTGCAAACCTCTCCGGTTTTGCCATAGAGCTTCCAGCCCTCGGTTCCGTTCAAGCAATGCGGCACAGGCAGCTTTCTGCCCTCCTGCATCTCAAGATACTGCGGACCGTGAGTATCCATAGTATAAACTATATCAGCACCCTCGGCGCGATATGCTTCGACCTTGGCGGCAATGGGCTCGTCAAGCGCTTCCGCTTCTTTGAAGCCGAGGCTGCCGTTTACAAAATCGTTCTGATAGTCAACTACCACAAGAAGCTTTTTCATAGCTGTTCCCCTTTATTTATCAAGAAATTTTTCCACTGCGAAAATATAATCCTTGGTGTTGTTCTTCACAATGAAGTGATTGCCGAGAACGAACACTATTTCGCTGTTCGGAATTGATTTTTTAATGTATTTGCTCTCGGACTCCCTTATGAGATCCTCCGTTCCCACAAGCACGAGCGTGGGCGCAGTTATCTGCTCAAGCTCCTCCTTCGTGATATGCGGTTCGTGAAGCATTATGTAGTAAAGCGCCTTTTTAAGCTCGAATTTGCCGGAGAATGCAGCCGCAACGGAATAGAGCATATAGCGGAAAAGCATCGCCAGATGAACCAGCGGTTTTATTCCGGAGGGCTTGGTGTTCGCTCCGTTTGCTATGAGCTTGATTACCTTTTCGGGATATTCCGAAGCGAAAATAAGCGCAATATTTCCTCCGTCGCTGAAGCCGAGAATGTTTGCTTTCTCAATCTTCTGCTCGTTCATAAACTCATTCAGGTCTTCGGCGAACTGATACAGCGAAAAGGGCTCGTCCCCAAGGGGCGATTTGCCGTGACCGCGGGTATCAATGGTGATTACCCGATATTTTTTCGCAAAATGCTTTGCCACATTGTCGAATATCGTATGATCCTCGCCGTTTCCGTGAAGGAGTATCAAGGGCTCTCCGCTGCCCATTTCTTCATAAAAAAGTTCTATATCCATTATTATTCCCCATTACTCATCAAGCTCGCCGCAAAGATTAACTTCCATAAGCTCTTTTATTTTGTTTTTTGAATATCCGCAGCTGAAAAGATAATACAGCTTTGCAACAGCGGCCTCCGTCGTCATGTTTTTTCCGCTGACCGCGCCCGCTCTTTTAAGGCAGGAGCTTGCGGCGTATGTTCCGAGGCTAACCGTGCCCGTAGGACACTGGGAGCACACCACAACGATGGTTCCGTTTTCGTATGCTTTTTGTATTATTTGCGTCAGCGCCGCGCAGTAGTTCGGCACATTGCCCGCGCCGAAGGTTTCGAGCACCACGCCGCGGAGCTTTTTTGTGATTATGTGCTCAAAAAGTTCGATGTGAATTCCCGGGAAAATTTTGAGCACGCCCACCGGCTCTTCGTCAAGCTCCTTGAGCACGCAAGGCTTTTCACTCTTTTTCATGAGCACGGATTCCCTGTACTTTATATCGATTCCCGCTTCCGCAAGGTGCGGATAGTTCGGCGAATCAAACGCAATAAAGCTGTCTGCGGACATTTTTATCGCTCTGTTGCCGCGAATAAGTTTTCCTGCAAAGTAAAGGCAAACCTCGTGAATTTTGCCGGAAGCCGCAATGAGCAGGGAAGCAATCAAATTGTCCTTGGCGTCGCTTCTTATTTCGCAAAGCGGAATTTGCGAACCGGTGAGAATGACCGGCTTCGGCAAATTTTGCAGAATGAACGAAAGCGCCGAAGCGGTGTACGCCATGGTATCCGTTCCGTGAAGAACCACAAAGCCGTCGTATTCGTCCATGTGCTCATAAATAGCGTGACCTATTTTGTTCCATTCGCTTACCGTAACGTCGGAAGAGTCCAAAAGCGGCAAAAACTCGATTACATCGTATTCCGGCAGCTCCGGCGAGGAAAAATCGCTTATTCGCGCCATTATGTTCGCAAAAGGTTCCTTGCCCGGACGGTAGCCGTTTTCCGACCGCTCCATACCTATGGTTCCGCCGGTATAAATAATACAGATACGCTTCACATTATCCTCCGCGCAGCAAATATTTAAGGTTACATTATATAATATCACATATTTTTGCTTTGGTAAACCTATTTGAGGGCATAAATTTATTTATGTGGGGAGAAATTTTTGGGATGAGGGCGAAAACACAAAACGCACCCGCAAAAACGGGTGCGTTTTGTATTTATATTATTTTCCGTTATAATAAGTAATAGTGCCTTCTAATATTGCTGTAACATATCTGTCGGTTATAAAAGGAGCGCCCCAAAATCCTCTATAAGTTTCCTCTGGAAGATCCTTTCGTAGCATCCTTTTGCTCTGTTGGTATACGACCTCCTTGTCAGCATCTGACAAGCTATATTTTCGGCTGGTAAAAGTATTGCGTACCATTCCGCCAAAGCTGTTTTTAGCACCATAATCAAACTGTATTGTAAAAGAATAATTTTCATCATAGCTGTTTGTTATCGTTGCATCATAAATAATCAATGAACTTGGATCTTTTAATTTTCCTCTCAGTTCGCTTATTGCAAGTGAAATATATTGGCATAGTATGGAATTGGCTTCTGCATCGTTCTTTTTATCATTAAAGAATTTTTCATCACATCCGCTGCCATCATAAAGGTCCTGCCAGGTATCTATAGCCTCGGCAAACCGTCCAGTATTATAATATTCGTATCCTTTGTCTTTCAGCTCTTTTGCCTCTTCTTCGGAAAGCGTTTTTTTGCACGCCGTCATTCCAATCAAAAGAACAAAAGTAAGCAACAAACACAATACTTTTTTCATATTAGCCCTCCTATTTCTCGTTCAAAGCAGCTTCTGCATCATTCGCTGTACTGCCAATTTCCGTCTATTCTTTCCGCAAGCAGTTTATTAAGCCTGTCATGTCTGTTGGATTCGTAAATTTGAATCTTTTCTTCATGATTTGGGTGGTTTTTAGAACATATTTCAATAGCCGTTTCCAAATCGCAATTATACGAAGATTCTGCGTTTTCGCCGACAAATATTTTGAGTATAATACGATCCTCCATTGCTCATTCTTCCCCCTTCCGTCATATCTTTCAGGGGACACTTTTGCAATAGCTGAACCAATAAGCCACCTGAGCTATGCTAATAAAATAAAAAGTGTTCCCTGCTTGCCGCAATTATAACACCGTTCGGTGTTATCTGTCAAGACAATACAACACTTTTTTATAAAATGTTTTTTAGTAAAGGGGGCACAATATTATGTATCAAAGAATCAGAGATTTAAGGGAAGACGCAGACAAAACTCAGGCGGAAGTTGCCGCCGACATTGGTCTTTATACTACAACTTATCAGCGTTATGAGCGCGGAGAGCGTGAAATTCCCTTAGATATTGCCGTTTGCCTTGCTAAATATTACAATATATCTTTGGATTATATTTCTGGAATTATAGATTCTCCTCGCCCACTGCTTCCGAAAGCAAAATTATAAGAACCTCTCCTCGCCCCACCGGTCCGGAACAAGCTCTTTCAGGCGGACGGTGGTTTTCTTTTCGCAGTCGGTCAGAATTTCGATTTCACCACTGTCCTTTATATCCATGCTCATCCCTCCGTAAGCTCTTTAAGCAGCCCACAGCAGCCCTCAGAAACATCTCGCCATGTGGCTTCAAAGTCGCCGGTGTACCACGGATCCGCCACATCTCCGGGGCGGCTTGTGTAGTCCAGCAGAAGATATATTTTGCCGTCGGGGTCGCCGCCGCAAATGCGGCGCATATCCCGCAGGTTGCCGCCGTCCATTCCGATAAGCAAATCGTATTCGTCATAGTCGCCTTTCGTCATTTGGCGGGCGGCGTGCCCCTCGCAGGATATTTTGTGCTCCGCAAGCTTGCGCTTCGCCTGCGGATACACCGGGTTCCCGATTTCCTCCCTGCTCGTGGCGGCGGAGTCAATGCGAAGCTCCGAACTCAAGCCCGCCTCTTCCGCAAGCTTTTTCATAACAAATTCCGCCATGGGGCTGCGGCAAATGTTGCCGTAGCAAACAAAGAGTATCTTTTTCATTCCGTACACTCCAAAATCAGTTTTTCTTTAGTATAGCAGCAATTTTCCTTTTAGTCGAGCCGTTTGCACACAAAGAAAAATCCCGAATGCACAGCATTCGGGATTTTCTGGAGGCGACAACCAGATTTGAACTGGTGAATCGAGGTTTTGCAGACCTCTGCCTTACCACTTGGCTATGTCGCCATATTATTTACGCCCCAAACATTATGTATTGGGGCGTAAATCTGGAGCGGGTTACGAGGCTTGAACTCGCTACCTCGACCTTGGCAAGGTCGCGC
>USFO01000084.1 GCA_900553955.1 uncultured Oscillospiraceae bacterium | reverse complement strand
GAGATCTCCGCAAAGGTGAATTCCCGGCGCTCGCCGCGGTCATTGAGCCAGACCAGCGCGCGCTTCTGGGGATCGGCCTCCGCCCAGGCGTCCACCACGTCGCGCGCAAAATTGAAGCGGGCGGGGACGCGCAGCTCATAGTTCTTTTTGAAGTCCGCATACGAATCGAAGGTCGTGCGGGAAAGCAGTTTGGACAACAGCATGATTTTTTTCCTCCTGACGCATGGATGAGTGAGAAACAATCGGGCTGATGGAGACCGGAGAGCTGCCGGGGATGAAAAAAGACCTCCGTCCCTAAATTAGGACGAAGGTCTTTCGCGTTACCACCTAAATTCGCGCTGTACAGATAGATAAATACAGCCGCGCTCTCAACCGGCACGGGCGCATTTTTGAAAAACAGAGAAAAACGCCGATGCCTCTCCCTTTTAACGTGGGGAATCCGTCGCCGCCTACTTGGACGTAAGCCTTTCGGGGCGAAGCTCCGAGACTACTTCGCCGGTCTCCTCACGAGGCGCTTCCACCGTCCGCCTCTCTCTTTGCTTCGGATCAACCGGGTACTCCTTCTCTTCACAGCCGATGTATGAAGTTGAGCATAGTTTAGCAAACCGTCCTTCCGTTGTCAAGACCCGGTTTTGCAATTTTTGCGCGGCGGGGAAGAGAGGGACTTTCTTGACGAGAAGTGGGAAAGTTGCTATAATGAGCAAAAAGATCGGATACGGAGGGATTGAACGGACATGGAATCTGACGACGGCAATTGTGCGCCCATAAGTCCCATCCGTCTGCATCTGAATCGGAAAAACAAAAAGGAAGGCAGCTCTGCGTCTTAGGCGCAGGGGTGCCTTTTCGTGTCTTTGCCGCCGAAAAACGGCGTTAGTGGGAAGGGGTTTTGATTTTGCAAGGGATTTATACACTGATTATCGTGATCTGTTTGATCTTCTCGGCCTATTTTTCCGCGACGGAGACGGCGTTTTCCTCGCTCAACCGCACGCGGCTGAAAACCATGGCCGAAAAAGGGGAGAAGAGGGCCATTCTCGCCTGCAAGCTCTCCGACCAATACGACAAATTGATCTCCACCATCCTGATCGGCAACAACATCGTAAACATTTTGGCCGCGTCCGTGGGCACGATGCTGTTTGTCAGCCTTTACGGCGATGCAGGCGCGACGATTTCGACCATTGTGCTGACGATCTTGGTGCTGATCTTCGGCGAGGTTTCGCCCAAGAGCATCGCCAAGGACTGCCCGGAGAAGTTCGCGATGTTCTCCGCGCCGTTCATCCACGTGCTGATGGCGGTGTTTACGCCGCTGAACTTTCTGTTTTCGCAGTGGAAAAAGCTGCTGGCGCGTGTGTTTCATCTGGAGACGAGCAGCAAAATGTCGCAGGACGAGCTGCTGATGCTCGTCAACGAAGTGCAGCAGGACGGCAGCATCGACGAAAACGAGGGCGACTTGCTCAAGAACGCGATTGAGTTTACCGACCTGGAGGCGGCGGACATCCTGATCCACCGCGTGGAGCTGGCGATGCTGCCGGTGGACGCGACGAAAGAAGAAGTTGCCGCAATGTTCACCGAGACGCGCTATTCCCGTCTGCTGGTTTACGAAGGCTCGATCGATCATATTCTGGGCGTGGTGCTGCACAAGGATTTTTATGTCGGCAGCGGCATTACCGACAAGCCCCTGCGCCAGATTGTGTCGCCCGTGCTGTTTGTGCTGGAGCACACGCGCATCCGGCAGATCCTCAAGCGGATGCAGAAGGCCAAGACGCAGCTGGCCGTGGTGCTGGACGAATACGGCGGCACCTGCGGCATTGTGACGATGGAGGACATCCTCGAAGAGCTGGTGGGCGAAATCTGGGACGAGCACGACGAGGTGGAGGAGGACTTCACCAAGGTTTCCGACGGAGTTTACACCGTTTCCGGCTCCGCCGACCCGGAGGAAACCCTTGAAAACCTCGGAATTGACAAAGAGGTGGACTGCGCCACCATGGGCGGCTGGGTTATGGACGAACTGAACAAAATTCCGGAGGTGGGCGACACCTTTGACTGTGAGGGCTACACCGTAACCGTCACCGCCGTGGACGGAATGAGAGCCGAAACCATTGAGATAAAAAAGGACAGCGAAAAAGAAGCTGCCGAGGAAAAACAATAAGAGAAATGCCCCGCCCGCTCCTTTCGGAGCGGGCGGGGCATTTTTGTTTTTGCGGAAGCTATGAGCAGATAAACTTATTTTACGGCTTCTATGATTTCTTTTGCTTCTAAATCATTTATATCCTCGAAAAATACCGCACCGCCATTTGCCCAGACAACTCTTTTTCCGGACGGCGTGACAGTGGGAGAAATTACATATCCGTCCGCCGCTTTTATGCGATATGCGGTTTTATTGTAAAAATCATAAACAGCCACTCCGGAATCTGAGCCGATTGCATAGGCATAAGCATAAAGGGAACAGCCGTCGAACATTTTTTCCTGACCGTCCAAAAGTACTCCGTTTATTGTCTGCTCTGAAATAATTTTGCCCTCCTCGCTGTATTCTGCGAAGAAAGTAACCTCTTTTTTGGTTCCGTCGGTAAGGTGATCGGAGGTTTCAACGGTAACAAAACCGTTTTCGCTGAAGTAGAAGAAAATATTGTCGGCTCTGATTTCCAAATCGCCGATTTCGCCGATTACTTTTCCGTCAAAATCCGAAACGACTATCTTTTTATAGTTCATTGTGTCATTTTCGGCAACTCCGTATATAATTCTGTTTTCATATATTTTTATTTTAGGCGTAAAAGGAAAAAGTATGTACTCTTTTCCATCTACTTCACGCTTTTCGGGCTTATAGATAGCCGTTTGCTTTTCATCGCCTTCATTAAGCGTTTTAAGATACAATATTAAGCTTTCGTTTTCTATAACCGCAAGCTCTTTTTGCTTCAAATCAACAAAGGATTCTTTCTTATCGGTGGCAATCGGCTGTGTGTCGACCAAATTATAACCGTCGAATACTAAAATTTTTTGCCCGGTAAAAAACTCGGTCAATCCGTCGCTGTTTATTTGCACCGCGGAATTTTCCGCTCCGTCAACGGATGTAAATTCTCTGTGAAGCACCGCCGATTCTTTTTCCTCGATATTCAGAACGCCATAGACGATTTCCCGCTGCTCAAAAGCTTTATCCCTTTTTGCGCCGATGACATAAATCTCCCGCTCGTTTAACGGTATAAGCCTTATGATGTTCGTAATATCCAGAGCTTCAGAAATATAAAATCCGCCGTCCGTGCCTTCCACAATATTTTGCTCCGTATTCGAAGATGAGCTTTTTTTAATACTCTCCGAAGAATTGTGCTCGGCTTTTGGCGAACATCCGGTAATGAATACAAACAGCAAGCACAAGAATAAGCATATAATTCTTTTCATTTTCCCACCACCTTTTTGTAATATAGCGAACAGAGTCAATTAGACTATCAGGCTCTTTGAAAATCACATATAGGGATAAGGACTAAGAGAATTCAAATTTGTATTCTGAAGACCCATACTTGTCGTTCTTCCAGATCTTACTTCATAGTGAAGATGAGCTTGGCTAACGCCAACCTTGCCCTCTTTTCCAATATGATCTCCTACTGCTACAGTATCTCCAACAGAAACCTGAATGTCGGTGCAGTGTGCGTAAAAATGAGTTACCGAGCCGTCATATATAGCGATTCTTCCGGTTGGTCCTTTAGCAACTACTTCTCCCGCATGTGCTGAATAAATATTTGGGTCAGTTGAAGTATTTCTCATATCAGTTCCTTGGTGCGTTTGATATTGATCATCCCATTCAGCAAAAAGGTAGTACATATATGCCATATTAGATGTACTTCCATATACATTTGTAATAAAGCTTTCAATCTGGCTTGTGATCCAATATCCATTATTGTCGATATAAAAATCACCTGCGACCATTCCGGAACTAGGATGATAATATTCTGTTGACCCATTAACATTTGTAACTCTTACAAAGGTAGAAGGTCTTTGCACCCTTGCAATAGCATAAATGCTATTTCTTGTTTGAGAGGAATTCGCAGTTTCAAGGATTTCCCTATAACTAAATCCTTGATTCTGAAGCGCTTTTACAGCTTCAAAAGCAATCCCTTTTTCTTCAAATTGTTTTGCGTAATTAGAATAAAGTTCTCCGGTGATCTGGTCACGTTCTCCAAGGGGAACTGCAAAAGCCGAAACAGAACACATTGTTATCATACAAATTACAAGTACAAAGCTAATTGCTTTTTTACAATTTTTCATTTTTTTCTCCTTTCACTTATTAACAAATTCTATCCACCAAAAAACTATTTTATTGTAATTCCTACCTCCTCTCTTATTTACTTTACATCTTTATTATATATTAAGGCTTTAGAAATTTCCATTCGTATTATTACTAAACTTTATACTACGAATTCGTGCAAATCGCCGAATTTTCGGCTTGAATTCGCCGTTTTGCGGCACTATATCGCTTCAATGGCGGCGCGCAGAGCGGCGGCGGTTTGCTCAAGGGGCAGGGAGGGCTTGTCCGCGGTTTGCTCCGGCAAAAACGGAACGTGGATAAATCCGGCGCGAACCGCCGCTTCGTCAAAATGGTGCAGCAGGGAATAGAGCACGTCGTTGCAGACAAAGCTGCCCGCGGAATATGAAACTGCGCCGGGCAGTCCCGCGTCGCAGATGGCTTTTGCCATGGCGCGCACCGGCAGTGTGGAAAAATACGCGGCGGGGCCGCCCTCCGCTATGGGAATATCGCAGGGCAGCGCGCCCATATTATCGGGAATGGAGGCATAGCGCAGGTTTATTCCCACCATTTCCGGCGTGACGGCGGCTCTGCCGCCCGCCTGACCTACGGAAATTATAGCGTCCGGGTGAATTTCCTCCGCCTTATCGATAACGACCTGCGCCGCAGCGCCGAAAACCGTGGGAATCTCAAGCTTTACAAGCTCAAAATCTCGGATAACATCAGGCAGAAGCCTCACCGCTTCCCACGCAGGGTTGATGCTTTCGCCGCCGAATGGGTCAAAGCCGGTTATCAAAAGCTTTTTCATAAAAACACCGCCTTTCGTATAGCGGTATTGTAGCACTTTTCACCGAAAATTACATCTGCTTTTTTATTTTTTTTAGTGCGCCTTTTTCAAGACGAGAAACCTGCGCCTGGCTTATGCCGATTTGTGAAGCAACGTCCATTTGGGTTCGTCCGTCAAAAAAGCGCATACTCAAAATTTTTTTCTCCCGCGGAGAAAGCACCTTCAGTGCCTCCTTCAGCGAAATTTCTTCAAGCCAGCTTGAATCGGAACTTTTATCGCTTATTTGGTCCATCATATAAATGGTGTCACCGGAATCGGAATACACCGGGTCATAGAGCGAAATCGGCTCTACAATCGCTTCCAGTGCCACAACGACCTTGCTTTTGGGAACGCCCATTTCCTTGGCAATTTCCTCGACCTTGGGTTCGCACCCGTGCTCGTTTATAAACGCCTCTTTAATCTGCATGGCGCGATAGGCAATGTCACGCATGGAACGGCTTACGCGAACGGGGTTGCTGTCCCTCAGAAAACGGCGGATTTCGCCGATTATCATGGGCACGCCATAGGTGGAAAAGCGCACATCAAGGTTCGGGTCAAAGTTGTCGATGGCTTTGATCAGCCCGATGCATCCCACCTGAAAAAGGTCGTCCGGATTTTCCCCGCGAGATGCAAATTTTTGCACAACACTGAGCCCCAGCCGCAGATTACCGTTAATCATTGTTTCCCGGGCGGCTTTGTCGCCGGCTTTTGCACGCCTCAGCAGTTCCACTTTTTCGCTTTCGGTGAGCACCGGCAGCTTTGCAGTATTTATTCCGCAAATATCAACTTTACCGTAATACATAAATCCACATTCCTCTTTTCCTTCCGGAGCACAGTAATCATGGGCTTTTGAGCACGGAAATATTCAAAAACGCCGGGATGAAATAAATACCTGCATTTTCACTTACAAAACCGTGAGACAAAAAGCGACCGTAAAACCGCATGAGCATCAAATAAAACAGAATTTGAGCACGGAAATACTCACAGCAATTTTCTTGAGCACGGACGGTCAGCTTTTCGATTTTGCCGCATATAATTTTGGTGGAAGGAGTGCTTTTTATGAAGATTACCCTTGAAGAAATCCGCCGCAAAGCGGTGGTGAACATGCTTGACGGCGCGTGCTTCGGCTACGCGGACGACCTTGTGGCGGATACGGAAACAAAACAGGTGCTCGCGTTGCTCATAAGGGGGCGGCTCAAGCTTTTCGGAATCCTCGGCAGGGAGGAGGACGTGCTCATACCGTGGGAGAAAATTGAAACCATTGGTAAGGATACCATTCTTGTTCGGGCGGAGGACACGGCACGACCAGTAGGCAAATTCTCCGCCGGAGGCGGACTGCTTGATAAAATACTTGCGCTTTTCGGCATAGTTCGATGAAAAAAATGCGGTTTGCCCTGCAAACCGCGTTCGTAAAAGCGGATAAGCCTTGTAAATCATGTTCGTAGAAAGGGGACAAGCCGCTGCAAAACGCCGTTTTGCAGAAAAAATTGCACATAAAATAAAAATAATATTATAAAAATGGCAAAAACGGTTGCATTGCAAAAAGTTTAATGGTATAATCTAATGGCTGGAAAACTGTAATTTCCAAGCTACAAACAACACACACACCCTACAATTACCGCGCTTGTGCCAAAAGGTTGCCGCGGTGAAGTGCGTAGGGTGGTGGCAACAACAAGGAGGAAAAAATAATGTCCGTAG